>CAYYCF010000053.1:0-6681 GCA_964470235.1 uncultured Anaerolineales bacterium
ATCTAACCCGACGGTTCGCAAGTACGCGCCCGCGATGAGCACCACGGCGAGGAGTACGTCAAATAGCAAAGCGCGCCAATCAATAGCTGATGGCCGCTTCGCGTGGCCGATGGCCGATGGCGTTTCGGCTTGAGATGCCGAAATATCCGGTGTGTCGGTTGGCATGGGCAGTTCGGTTTCGGATTTATCGGTGAAAGTCATTTCAGGCGTATGCGGCAATTCATTTGCGCGTAACGGCGACCCTCGCGCGTGCAACGCGCTCCCACGTTTGTCACGGCGTAGGAGCGGATTGCAACCGCGATGAGTTGCACCCACGATCTATGGCACAGGCGTAATCAACCTCTCATCAAAATCCAATTTGCCGGGCACGAAGAACGTCAGGAAGTCTTTGTCATGAAAGTGCGAGGTGTAATACGCCAACTTGCCATTTGGATATAGTTCGCGCAATGCGGCAACCGTGTCGGCGTCTGCGCGGTTGAGGATGTACAGTTTCGGGCGCGGGTCGCCCGCGGCCTCGGCCAATGTGTCCGCTTCCAAGATCACGTTGTCCCAGCCGAACTTGCCGGCGTAAATACCCACGGCGCGCGTATCCACCCAATACGGATAGGCCCGCACGAACACGGTGTCCCACGCGCCGACGGACGTGGCCCAACCGCGCACGATCTCGCCCAACTCCGGCGCGTTTTGCACGGATGATTTGTATTGCCCGGCGTAGTTTACAAACAGAATCTTCCAATTTTCTTGCGCCGAGAAAATCAACAGCAACGCCGCCAGCGCAGCGCCGATTAAAGTAGGAGCGGCTTGCAGCCGCGACCATCGCGGGTGCAACCCGCTCCCACGCAAACCGCTCCCACGCAAACCGTCAATATTCCCAATCAACAACCGCAGCGGCAGAGCGACGACAAAAAAGACGATGGGGATGGCCGAACCGGATCGGTGCAGTGACGGATTCTCAATCGGGAACGCCAGCGCGAGCGTGGACGGCAGCAACAGCAGGGGAAGCGCCATCACCAAAAACAGATCGAGCCAATTGCGTTTGCGAACGTAGCGATACAACAGAAATGCGGCGCCGAGAGCGAAGCACGCGCCCATGATCCAATCGAGCGCCGGTTGCCCTGCCGGGCTGACCAGCCAAGCCGAGTCCGAAGTCCACGAAAACATGCGCAGTGAGTTCCATTCATTTTGAAGCAAAACTTGCCACGTTGGCGCGGCGGGTTGTTCCGGGTCGCCGGTGAGGCGCGTAAACGTGCGCCGCCAGAAGTTTTCCGGCTCGTCAACGGCGTAGCGGATCATCGGCACAAAGGCCGCAACCACGACGAGCGAGAGCATCGCCAGCCAACCGGCCACCTTAATCGCCGCCGCCTTGCGCCACTTGTGGAGCGCATACAGTCCGAGCGCAAACGCAATAGCCACCGGCGCAATCCGAATCGGCGTGTATCCGTAGAGGCCGACGCCCAGCGCCAACCCGGCCATCAGCGCGTCGTTCCGCCGGTTCCGTTTGATCGCGCGCACAATCAACCACAACGCCAGAGTCGCGAACAGGGGCGCAAACGGAAAGCGCAGTCCGTTGCGGCTGATCACGTTGGGCCACCAGCCGATGCCCGCGGCCAGCGTTGCCAACAGCGCCGTCCAGTCGTCGGAAACTTCGCGGGCGAAAAGAAAGATGAGTGGCAGGGTGAGGAAGCCCGCCGCCGCCGTGACCAGTTTGAGCGTGAGGTGCGACAATCCCGTTCCGGCGACTTGAGCGGCGAGCGCGGCCAAGTAAAACTCCATCGGCTCGCGCCCGCCATTGGTCGCCTCAAAAATGGGGCGGCGGCCCAAATTTAGAATTTCGTTCACGTCGCGTAGTTTCTCGACGTGATCGCTGGTCATGGCAATCGGCACGTCGTTCAAGCGCGCAAAGCGAAAGCCGGCCGAGACGATCAGCACGACACAAAGCAGGAGGGCGGTTCGACTCAATTGGAAAGTAGTAACGACTTTAGTCGTTAAAAAGCGACTGAAGTCGCTGCTACTGGGGAGATTGACGGTTATCGGCCCTTCCCAAAAGGCCGCCACCCACGCAATGAGACTCGCGACCCACGTGATGCGCCCGGGAAGAGAAAAATTGTTGCCGCCGACCAACAGAAACGTCAGCGCGCTTAAGACGAAAGCCGCACCGGCCACCCGCCGGCGCGCGCCGGATTTCGTTGGCGCGTGGAGGCCTGGTAGGGTGAGCGATTCGGCTTGAGCGGTGGAGGCGGTCCCCGGCTCGATCCCGTTTTTCCAAACGGCCATCAGGAATAGAATCGCGCCGGCGGCGAGCAGCGCCACACCCGTTAGCGGCGACTCGCGAAAGCGGAGCAGACTCCATTGCCCGGCCAGCGCCAGAGCAAACCCAAGCGGCATTCCCAACCGAGGCCAAGCAGAAAACTGCGCCGCGTCGCGAGCGACCGACGGGCGCAGTGACGGAGCGGCGGCAGGAACATCGGCCGCGTCCGGTCTGGGCGCGAGGCCGAAGCGGGATAGGAAAAGAAGATACGCTTGCCAGAGAGTCATTTAGCCGGAATGCCGGAAGTTTCGGTGTCGCGCACTTCGCGCGCGTGGCCGGTCTCGTCCAACTCGCAATACAACAAATCCGGCTCGCAGCCCACGCATTCAAGCTGCAGTGTGGCGTGGGCAATGCCATAGTGATCTTTGACGACTTTGTTCACGCTGCGTTGGATGGCCGCCCCGGCGCTGATGGAAAGGTCTTCGGTGACGATGTGGGCAGAGAGGGCGCGCAGGCTTTGCGTGATGCTCCACACGTGGAGATCGTGAACGCCGCGCACGCCGTCCACGCGCATGAGGTCGCGCACCATCTTGCCCATGTCAATATCGCGCGGCGTGCTTTCGAGCAGAATCTCCGCCGTTTCGCGCACGATGCCCCATGAATTCCAGAGGATCAGCACGCCGATGAACACGCTCACCAACGGGTCGAGCCAGTTCAGGCCGGTGAAGGCAATGGCGATCCCGGCCAGCACTGCGCCGAGCGTTGAAACGACGTCGCCTATCAAATGCAAAAACGCGCTCCGCAGATTCAGATCGCGCTCACTGCCGCGCTTGATCAGCCAGGCCGTCACCAGATTGATCACAAAAGCCAGCGCGCCGACTCCGATGAGGATGTTGGTCTCGACGACGGGCGGTTGCGCTAGCCGACGATAAGCTTCGTAAAAGATACCCAACGCGATCAACGCCAGCGTGGTCGAGTTGATGAGCGCGATCAGAATTCCGGCGCGATGATAGCCGAAGGTCTTGCCGGAGTGGGCCGGTTGAGCGCTCAGCCGAATCGCATACCAGCTTAAGCCCAACGCAATCACGTCGGTGACGTTGTGCGCGGCGTCCGTCAATAACGCCAGGCTGTTTGCCCGAAGCCCGGCGATAACTTCGACCACGACAAACGCCAGCGTCAAGCCCAGCGCAAGAGCGATGCGGCTAGCCGTCTGTTTGGCGGCATCGCCGTAGTGTGAGTGTGTATGTGCCATTACTTTTTTCTCGCCACAAAAAACAGATAGGCTCCTGTTGTCTGCTCGCCTTCCTCAAAATATTGACGCAACAGTTTTTCCGTCAACCACAGATTGGCGCGAGACGGCCAAAGAATCCATCGCCCCGTCAAAATTTTCGCCGCCGCCGACGGCAGGCCCAAATAATGCCCCCACTCCAGCGCCGCATGCGCGGCAGGAGAAAAATAATACCACCAACGATCTACGTCGAACCCGGTTCGCGCCAAACGCTCGCGCCAGACACCCGGCGAATCGCAGTGATGATGCCGCGAGATGCGGTTGAAAAATCTTTCGTACGCTTCAGCCAATCCTCGCAACCCGATCCGCCGGAGCGCGCGAGCGATCGAAAGGAACTCCAAAAAGTGATCACTCGGCGAGCAGAACACAAAGGCAGCGCCAGGTTTCAGCACGCGATTAAGATCGATCAACACCGCGTCCACATCGGGGATATGTTCCAGCACCGAATTGCTGACCGCGCTGGCAAAATGCCCGGACGGAAACGGCAGGCGCGCGCCGTCGGCTTGAGCCAGCACAGTATACACGTTTCGCGCTCTGGCTTCTTTCAAAGGAAGCGGCCACGGATCGACTCCGGCCGCCAGTTTGCGATCAAAAGCCTCCGACGCAAAATGGCCGTCGCCACAGCCGAGATCGAGAGTCGGATCAGGCAGCGGCAGGCCGTCGTAAAATTTCGCCTCCACTGCCCTCAGCAACCCGCGAAATGCGGGCAGGGCTTTGAGGTGACGCCAGAGGAGATCGTCAGCCATAGCAAATTCTTAACCGCAAAGGCGCAAAGGGCGCAAAGTTTTTCATATCTTCTTCGCGGTCTTCGCGCCTTCGCGGCGAAAAATTATCTCCAAATTTCAAACGCCATCTGTTTCACTTTTCGCTTCTGTTTGCCGCGGGCGGCGGCTTCGTCGTCGGCCTTCCCTTCCGTTAACAAGGCATTGATCCAGTCGGCTTCCGCAACGCGGCTACCGCCGCAACTCCTGAAACAACGCCTCGTACTTCTCCGCCACCGCACCGGGGGAGAAAAGGGCCGCAATGGAGTCGCGCGGGCGAACGTATTGCTCGCGGTGATCCAGCACTTCCACGATTGCATCGGCCAACGCCACTGGATCACGAGCCGGCACGGTGCGCCCCATGCCGGTCATGGCCGTCGGTCGGCGCACGCCGGGCAGATCGCTGGCGACTACCGGCGCGCCGCACAGCATGGATTCGATCTGCACCAGACCAAACGTCTCCGTGCTATTGATGCTCGGCAAGGCAGTGACGTGGCAAGCGCCGAAGAAGGCCGCCATTTGCGTCGAGTCAAGCGTGCCGACATGAACGTACCGGTCGCGATATTGATCCAATAACGGCTGCAATTTGCGCACGTAGGCCGAGTGTCCAATGGCCTCGTGCGGTCCGGCGTGCACAATGATCGTGTGGGGATACCTCTCGACAATGCGCGGCAGCGCCAACAGTAAATACTCTACGCCCTTTTCCTCGGCCAGCCGCCCGCCCAGACCGATTACCGTTTTGCCGCGCAGCCCGTAACGCTCCGCGAACGCCCGGACCTCCGTCTCGCTTGGAAGGGGAATATCCACGGGCGGAGGAATGACGCGCACTTTGTGGAGATACTTGGAAAGATACGGCGAGTGTTGCGCGAAATCTTCAGTATAGGCAGAGATGACGTCGCACAACGCGCCGGCCGCGTTGTTGCTGGCGTTGAGCGCGGCGCTGGCCAAATTGTTGAACGGCGAGGGCGGCAAGAGCAAATCGGAGTGGTAAGTAAGAATGCTGGGCTTATTGAATAGTTTGGCGCGTGTGGCGATGCCGCTGGCGTCGAGTTGGGGCAAATGCAAACTGAGCGCGTCGTTCTGCCAGACGAGCTTTGTGGCCAGAAAAGACAGCGTGGGCATGATCACGCCCCGGCTCACCCGGGCCAACACGGGAGCGCGCACCACGCGCACGCCGTCCATCACTTCCTTGTACGGCAGGCTCGGTTCGTAATGCGATGTAAGCACCGTCACCGCGTGGCCGCGTTTCGCCAGCGCGCGCGACAGCCGCTCGACGTAAATTGTCAGCCCCGACACGTGCGGGCGATAATACGTCAGGGCGACGAGAATTTTCATTCAGCCGGTGAGGGAGCGTTTCGCGCCGAGGCAATCATAGCCTGCGCGGAGGCCGTGAGATGCTTGAAGCTCTCGCCCTCGCGGTCAAGCCCGACGGTGCCAAAGACGGCGATCAAGGCAAAGCTAAAAAGATGCAGGACGATAGCGTAAGCCAGCGCGGTGTCGGCAGGAATGTTGAACACAGCCAAGCCGGCCACGGCGGCGGCCTCGTACAGCCCGGCGCCGGAAGGCGACGACGGCACGCTCAAACTTAACGCCGTCGCGCACGTGACAAACACGGCCACGTACCACGGCGCGTCCGGCCGGAAGGCCAGCAGCGCAAAATACGACGCCGACGCCCATCCGGCCCACACCACCACCGACCACAGGACGGCGGCGATCAGACGCCGCCCGCCGGCCGCGCTCACCCCGCGCAGAAAATCGTCGCCGCGATGCAGAAGACTCTCGCGCAACTTGTCCGGAATCCAGCCGGTCACTGCGCGGGCGGCCGTCATCACCCTCTCGCGCAAAGCCGCCGCCACAAACAACCCGGCGACGGCCACAAAGGCCGCTGCTGCCGCGAACGATCCGCCGCGCACCAACACGCTTTCGCGCGGCACCAGCGGGAATACAATCATGAGCATGGCGAACACCGCTAGCACATCCAGCAGTCTTTCAATTAGCACGGTTGACAAAGACTGCATCGCAGTCAGCGGGCTGTTGCGGCTGGCCAGGTACGCGCGGCCAAATTCGCCGAGCCTCAGGGGCAGCACATTGTTCAGCAAGTTGCCCGCGTTCTGAATCCAGAATGAGCGCGCGGGGGAGAGCCGGTTGTCCAGCAAGGCGCGCCAGCGCAGGCCGCGCGTCCACATCGAAATAAGCAGCATGATCCCGGCAGGGATCAGCCACAGATAGTTCGCATTCGCCAGCGCGGACGCCAACTCCGTCAAGCTGACGTTTTTCAAAATCAAAGCCAACGCCGCAACGCTCACGGCCAGCCCAAAAATAATTCTCCAATTTACTCGCATAAAGATATCCTTTGAAAAAGCGTTCGCACAATTATACCCGAC
>CAYYCF010000053.1:6781-11730 GCA_964470235.1 uncultured Anaerolineales bacterium
CTCTGCCGTCAACCGTTTCGCGTTTTGAAACACCATCGCCAGCGGATGATCGTATACGGTGAAGCTTTCATCCGCCGCTCCCCAATTCCAATCGCGAGCGCCAAACTCCGCCAGCGGCGGCACGGCCACCCCCGCTGGAGTAAACGGATCATCCACGAGCCTCCAGCCGCCGAGCGTCGGATAGCGGCGGGCGACGGTGGCCACTTCAAACCCCAACCTTTCGTCGAACAGGGCCTGATAGTAAAGGCCCGTCAATGGATAGCGGGCGGGCAATCGCGGCGCGACGCCGTACAAGCGGTTGCTGGCAATGATCAGATAGTCGCTGGCCGCGAGTTGGGCCAGCATGAGTTGCACTTTTCCTTCGTCGTCGGGCTTTTCAAAAGGATTCATCTTCTGCATTTGAAATCGGCGATACGAATAATGCGCGCCGTCAACTTCCACCGGCAGCGGCAGCGTGTCGTCCCACTTCTCAGTCAGAATCACCGCATTCGTCGGCGCGTTTCGATAAATCCATTGCGAGAGCGCGACCCACGAATGCGGCGCGGCATACATGTTGACAAAAGCAAGAGCATAAATTGCCATGCCGCCCGTGAGCGCCGCCGTGCCGGCCCACACCGCCTTCCATCGTCGCGCCAATTCCACCAACATCCACGCGCCGAACAACGAAACAAATGGAGTCGCCGGCAGCATGTAGCGTGGAAATTTAACCATGAATGAGCCGGTGCTCAGAAAGAACGGCAAGACCCATGACAAAACAATGATCGCGGCGGCGTCGCGCGTTTTGAACGAGCGCCAAACGCAAGCGGCAAGCCCAACGTATCCCGCCGCCGTGATCGGCCAGCCCAATAACCACCGGCCCTGCTGTTCGATGGTGTACCAATAGGGAATCGTTCCCCGATACTGCTGGGTGAACGGCCAGTCGAACACGCCTCGCACCATCAAGCCCTGCGCGTTGATTTGCGAGAAGTACGTTCGCATTTCAATGAACGCAAACGGGTTCGTCAGCGCAAACACGGCGAGCGCGACCGCCAGGGCGCCGACCCATTTCAACGTCAGCCGCCATTCTCGAAAAGGAAGCAAAATCCATTTCCTCACCACGGAGAACACGGAGATCACAGAGAAGCCTTTTGTTATCTCCGTGGTCTCAGTGATCTCTGTGGTGAAAATTGCTGGAACAAATGCGGACACGGCTAACGGAATCGCCAACAACACGGCGGAGAATTTGCTGCCCACCGCCAGCCCCATGCCGATTCCGGCTAACAGCAGATCGAGCCGCTTCCCCGTCTGCGCGTGCCGCACCGCCTCCCACACCGTCAGCAACGCGAACGCGGTCAACGCCGTGTCAAACGTTGCGAAATGCGACAGTTGAACGTGAAGCACCGCCAGCGCTGTAAACGCCGCGCCGAGCAAACCAGCCACGACGCCGAAAGTGCGCCGCCCGATCAAATAAATGAATAGCACCGATGCCGTATCGTACAAGGCCGAGAGCGTGCGGCCTACGTAGGGAAGGTATTCATACTCCACCCGGCCCGATGCGTTCACAAGATCGGCGACAAAGGTTATGCCCGCCAGTTGCGGAACGGCATGGCCTAGCCAGGTCAACCCGCGCGCGGTGAACATCAACAAGTAAAGAGGGAAGTGGCCGTAAGTAAAATCGCGCGGGCCGGGTTTAGGAATCGGCACGCCTGTGGTCTGAGGGTTCGGCGGCCACCGGAACGGGTCCAGTGAGGTGCGCTGCGGATCAAAAATGGCCGAAGCGTCCACCGGCCAGTCAATCGTCGTCGCCACCCAGATAATGTAGCGCTCGTCGGGGTGCGCATGAGCGCCGTCGTCCCAGTTCGGATACGCCAGCCGCAAGCCCGCCGCGACGAGGAGGATAACAATCAGCAAGGAGTATTCGAGTTTTTTCACGCCTCTAAAATATCCACCGGCTTCTCTTCAACTCTCTTGTCTTGCGCGCTGATCCGCACTTCTTCGTGATACGAGCGTTCCGTATTCACTTCCCATAAATCGTGCTGACCTAACCCGAGCATATTTTCGACGGCGTAAATGGCCGTGAGCATCGAGTGATCTTGATTGTTGTACTTGTGCAATCCGTTGCGCCCGATAGTTTGCAAGTTCGCAAATCCGCCCAAGTATTTCTTGATCACCTCAAGATGTTGAGCGTACACCGCGTCGTACACGGGATACGCCTTCCACTGCCGGACCACGGCGCCGTCAGTGACGTTGGCGCCAAACATCAAACCGATTTGCCCCAGCTCGCGTTTTCCCAGCGCCACCAGCTCGGCGTCGGCGGTGCGCCACAACTCGTCGCCTTCGGTGCAAAAATATTCCAGCCCCAGGCTCGTGGTGTTCGGGTCCGGGACCATATACGGACTCCAGTTTGAAAAATTCTGGATGCGCCCGACTTTTACTTCGGGGCTGTGAATGTAAATCCAATTGTCTTGGAAAAGATTCGGCCTGTCCAAAATAAGAACCACCGTAATGAAATCGCGGTACGACAAGTGCTTGACCGACGCCATAACGTCCGGCGGCGGCGGGGGCTCAAGCTTGGCGAGCAACTCGGTCAGCGGCGCGGAAGAGATGACATCGGTGGCGCTGAAAAACTCGCGTTGACCGTTCACCACGGCTTCCACGCCGGTCACCCGATTCCCATCCCGCGCCACTTTCACCGCGTCGGCCCCCATGATCACCTGGCCGCCGCGCCCGCGCACCAATTCAGTCACGCGCTCCCACATCATCCCCGGCCCGCGTTTCGGGTAATGGAATTCCTCAATCAGCGTTTTGATCTGTTCGCCGCGCGGCTTGAACAAGGCGTTGCGAACGGCCGAGAACAACGACAGCCCTTTGATTCGCTGCGCCGCCCACTCGGCGCGAATTTCGCTGGTGGGAATGCCCCAAACTTTTTCCGTGTAGGTTTTGAAGAAAATCTCGAACAACCGCTTGCCGAATCGATTCGTCACCCACTGCTCGAAAGTCTCCTCTTGCTTGTACGGGAAGAGCCGGTATTGAATGTACGACAGCAGGATGAGGAAACTGCGCCACAGGCCCATGTTGAATAAAGCGTTGAAGGCGCGCAGAGGATAATCAAAAAACTTGCCGTCGTAATAAATGCGCGAAATGCGCGGCCGCAGAAGAAACTCGTCGCCCATCCACTCGTTCCACAGCTTGTTCACTTGATCCACTTTGGTGAAAAAACGGTGGCCGCCGATGTCGAAGAAGTAGCCCTTGTATTGTTCAGTGCGGGCGATGCCGCCGACCAGGTGATATTTTTCCAGCACCGTCACTTTGACGCCGCGCCGAATCAACTCCCACGCCGCCGTCAGCCCCGCCGGCCCCGCGCCGATGATGACTACGGGGCGCGAATGATTCTCATTGCTCATGGTTCATAGTCTCATTGCTTGATGCGTTATTCACTTTCAAACATCACGCCACTTGCATTTCTGCGTCTCCTCGGCTAAACTTCCGTCATTCTGTAAGATAACTTTTCCTAGGGAGACTTCTATGCGAAAAATTGTTGTGATCTGTTTACTGTTGGCGATCCTGGCAGTTAATGTTGCGCCGGCATTGTCTGCGCCGACGACCCAGGACATCACGTACACTGTCCAGCCAGGCGACACGATCTACAAGATTGCCCGCAATTTCGGCGTTTCACCCAGCGCGATTATAGCGGCCAACGACCTAAGCAACCCAGGCCTCATCCGGCCCGGGCAAGTGTTGACCATCCCTGGAGGGACGACGACAACCAGCACTGCAAGCCCGGCCAGTTCATCGGCCTCAGGCGCCGGATTTAGCGTCACTGCTGGCAGTCCTATCTATGCCGGGGACGGGCGAGTGATAGACATTCCCCTCACTATCTACAACCAATCCGTGTCGCCAGCCATCGCCGGCGGCAAATACACCTCCGACCGCAAACCGGACGGCAAATATGAAGATGTCGCCTTGCTCAAAGCCCAACACGGCGCCTTTGAAATCCCATTAGTTGGCACTGCTCTACTCTGGCAAGCCAACGTCCATCTGAGCGACGGCATGACTCACTTGATGACGGCCGGGTGTCGCTTCATCGAGCACGTCTTTGCCCAGGGCGATGAACCTCTGGAACGCACCCCCGAAGGAGTATGGCTGCGGTCGTTCCACTACGAGATCAATGTGTACGATGGCTGGTTCGACTGCGGCAACACCTACCGCATCAATCCAAAAGACATTGCTCCCGGAACTAGCGGCTCGTCGGTTCTGACGGTTTATCTGGTGAACCCGCACAACATTGCCACCGACGGGAAAGTGGTTGGCACGCCCTACCCGGGCCGCAAGGTGACAAGCCTCGACATTACCGTATTCAATCCCACTGGCGGCACTGTCGGCACTGTTTCGGTCGCTGTGCCGTAATCCCGGCGCAGCTCATCAACCATCACTTTTCAAAACATCCGCAGTTGAACTGCGGATGTTTTGATATACTCCCCCCATGACGGCCTCCGCATCCCGAATCCACCGAACAGAACGCCCGCTCATCGTGACCATCCTCCTCATCGCCGTCTTCTTCCGTTTTCACCAGCTCGACTCCGTTCCTCCCGGCCTGACTCACGACGAAGGCGCAGTCGGTTTTTTTGTGCGGCAGGTCGCGGCGGGGAAACCATTTGCGATTGATGCACCTTACGGCTATGCCAACGAGCCATTCACCAAATATTCAGCCGCTGTCGTCATGATCCTGCTCGGCCAAAGCGACTGGGCGCTTCGGGCGCATCAAGCTTTTTGGGGCGTCATGCTCGTGCTGGCCACATTCTTGTGGGGCCGCGCAACATTCGGACGGGCCGTAGGCCTGAGCGCCGCCGCCCTCATCGCCGTCAACTTCTGGCCGGTGACGACCAGCCGCTTCGCCCTCAACAACAACCCAGCTCCGGCCCTGATCACCTTCGCTTTCTGGTTGATGTGGATCGCGCTCTTCAAAGAAA
>CAYYCF010000054.1:0-8097 GCA_964470235.1 uncultured Anaerolineales bacterium
GAGCAGGGGCAAGGCTTAGTTGAATATGCGATGATCATTATTCTTGTGGCTATTTTTGTCATGGTCCTGTTAATAACATTCGGGGGCGCTATAGGCAATTTGTTTTCTAATATCGTTGCCTCCATTTAGGATTCTTGCAGATCCATGCCAGCCGTTGCTCACCTATCCGGAGCCTCATCGGCCAGATGAGGCTCTATTGTTTGGAGCGCCTCCCAAAACCATCTTGATCAAATTTCTCGTCCGTCTGTGGCTCACCGTGCGCCATCGCCTGCTGGGGCGCCGTTATCGGCGGCTCGTGGTAGAGCACGTAGATGGCGTTCCGTTCATCGTCCTGCCAGAGGTGTTCAATCCCGTACTCTTCCGCACGGGCGCATTTCTGGCGCAGACTCTCCAACACACTCCCCGCTCATCCCAGGACGGCCTCCAACGGGCGCTCTGCGGAGGAGCCGAGCGTGAGGAGAACGTGACGGTTTTGGACATGGGCGCCGGCTCCGGTGTGGCGGCCGTATTCGCCGCCCGCGTCGGCGCGAGCGTGGTAGCCGTGGATGTAAATCCCGAAGCCGTCCGTTGTGCGCGCCTGAACGCCATACTCAATCATTGTGAAGACCGCATTGAAGTACGCGAGGGCGATCTGTTCGCGCCGGTGGGCGGGCAGGAGTTTGATCTAGTGTTGTTCAATCCGCCGTTCTTTCGCGGCCAGCCGCGCGACGCTCTTGATCGCGCCTGGCGCAGTGAAGACATTCTGGAACGTTTCGCCGCCGGGCTGGCCGGGCATCTCAAACCGGAGGGCCGCGCGCTGGTCGTACTTTCCACCGACAGCGAATGGCAGGCCGTGCTGGCCGCGCTCGAGGCCAACGGTTTCTCCGCCGCCCCGCTTGCCCGCCGCAATTTTGGCAATGAAATTATCACTATCTACTCCGTCGCTCACGCCCACCCAACATGATCATCCTCTACAACCCCCAATCCTCCTCCACGCGCAAACCCGTTTTGCCGTTGTCCTTGCTCGCCATTGGCGCGGCGCTTGAGGGAAAATACGACTACGTCATCGTGGATGGCAACCTCGAACCCGATCCTCTTTCCCTGCTGAGTTCCTTTATTTCCCAGAGTTCCCCCGCGATCCTGGGCGTCACCGTCATGCCCGGCCCACAACTGCAGCAGGCCGTTCCGCTTTGCCGCGAACTGAAACGGCGGTTCCCCCATCTGATCATCGTCTGGGGCGGATACTTCCCCACTCAACATTGGGAGGCCTGCCTCCGTTCCGGCTTCATAGATTACGTTGTGCGCGGCCACGGCGAACTCGTCTTCCTCGAACTCCTCAACGCCATCGCCCATCAGCCATCGGCTATCAGCCATCAGCCATCAGCTATGAGCCACATTCCCGGCCTGGCCTTCCGACCTCTGACCTCCAACGAACCGCCGCACTTCAGGCGTCCACTTTCCAATCCCCTCGCCCCCATCCCCCACCCCAAAGACCTGGCCCCGTTCAATTTTGATCGTCTGCCGGTGGAAAAATACGTGCGCCGCACGTTCCTCGGATCGCGCACGCTCGGTCATCACTCGTCGTATGGCTGTCCCTTCTTCTGCAATTTCTGCGCCGTCGTCAATATGGTCAACGGCAAATGGTTTCCGCAATCGGCGGCGCAAGTGGCCGAGGTGATGGAGACCTACGTTGCCCGTTGGGGTGTGAACGCGGTCGAGTTCTACGACAACAATTTTTTCGTCCATGAAGCGCGGACGGCAGAATATGCCGGACGCACGCAGCACTTGGAATTGAACTGGTGGGGCGAAGCGCGAATTGATACGCTCCTCAAATACTCGGCGGACACGTGGCGGCTCATGCGCGACTCCGGCCTGCGCATGATCTTCATGGGCGCCGAGTCCGGCTCCGCCGACACGCTCAAGCGCATGGACAAAGGCGGCACGATGTCGCCGGAGAAAACGCTGGAGATGGCAAAAATGATGCGCGAGTGGAGCATCATCCCCGAATTCTCGTTTGTGATGGGCAGTCCGCCCGACCCCGAAGCCGACATTCGCGGCACGATGGAATTCATTCGCCAGGTCAAGCGAGTCAACCCGCGGGCCGAAATCGTCATATATCTTTACACGCCCGTGCCGTTGGCCGGCGATCTTTACGATCAAGCGCAAGCCGAAGGCTTTGCATTCCCGACTACTTTGGAGGAGTGGATCGGCCCGCAATGGAGCAATTTCTCTCAGCGCCGTTCGACGACCCTGCCGTGGATGAAACAACCCCTGTGGGAACGCCTGCGCGACTTCGAGCGCGTGCTCAACGCTTTCTACCCCACCGCCACCGACGCCAAACTCGGCGACGCCTGGCGCGCACTGCTTCGCGCCGTTTCTGCGCCGCGCTATTATCTGGGCTTCTACCGCTTCCCGCTTGAACTGCGCGCTCTGCACCGTGTCATCGCCTACCAACGCCCCGAAACATCAGGCTTCTGACTCGCCCCCCTCCCCTGTCGGCGTTTCTCCGACGGGGGAGGGGTCGGGGGTGGGGGCCGCCTACGACTTCCTCGCCGCCGCTTACGATTCCCAACTCGCCCCCGCGCAGTGGATACGCGACCGCCTCTGGGAACGGTTCGACATCCTTTTCCCTCCGGGCTCGCGCGTCCTCGACGTAACCGCCGGAACCGGCCTCGACGCAATCCACCTGGCGCAACGCGGCGTACACGTCACCGCCTGCGATATTTCTCCGGCGATGCTGGCACGACTCCAAAGCAGAAGTCCCGACATCAAAGCCGTTCTCGCCGACTTCAACTATTTGGGATTTGGGGGTTGGGATTTGGGATTTGATGGAGTGATCTCTACCTTCGCCGGTCTCAACACCTCGCCCGATCTCCGCCCTTTTGCCGCCTCTGCCGCGCAGCTGCTCCGCCCTGGCGGACTCCTATTCATTCACGTGCTCAACCGCTGGCCGTTGCTGGACATGGCGCGCCAACTCGCAAAATTTCGTTGGCGCGAAACGTGGAACACGCTCACAAAAGTGCGGCGCGATAACCAACTTGGCAGCGTCGTTGTCCCACACTACTTCTATTCTCCTCTCGCGCTCTATCGGAACACGTTCGCTGTTCACTTCCGGCTGAGCCGACTCAGCGGCCAGGGCTTTATTCGTCCCGTGGCCGCGAACTGGGGCGCGTCCCTCGATTCTCTCGACGAAATTCTCGGTTCTCGATTTCCTTTCAATTCCCTCAGTTCCTTCTTTTCCCTCGAACTGGTCCGGCGATGATTTCCATTATTATTCCCGCTTACAACCGCCGCGCATCGCTGGAAAAAACGCTTGCCGGTGTGTTTGCACAAACGTATGAGGATTACGAAGTGATCGTAGTGGACGACGGTTCGACGGATGACACCCTTGAGTATCTGCGATCACAACCTGTGATTGCGATCGCTCTGCCGCATTCGGGCAAACCGGCGGTAGCGCGCAATAATGGTATTGCCTACGCGAAAGGAGAGTTCGTTTCCTTACTGGATTCGGATGACGTTTGGGAGACAGCCGCGCTGGAAGAACTCTCGGCGGCGCTGGCGAGCGCGCCCGACGCCGGATTCGCGTTTTGCGATTACGCCCCCGCCCCGGCCCTGCCCGATGCCGCACAACACGGCATGGACAGGGGAGTCCCGATTGATATTTTTGAGAGCTTGCTCATGACCGATTTTCTGGCCACTGGCTCACTGCTCATCCGGCGCGAAGCCGTCGAAACTATCAGCGAGTTCGACACGCGCCTGTGGATCGCCGACGATTGGGATTATTGGCTGCGGCTCGCGGCGCAATTCAAAGCCGTTCACGTGAGCAAGCCGCTCGTTCACGTTCACGCCGTGCCGGATGGCATCAGCCGCGCGCCAGGCGGAATGATCTTCGCCGACAACAAGCTCATCAGCCAAAAAATGGTTGCCTGGTGTCAAGCGCGCCGGCCGGCGACATTGCCGTTGGCGCGGCGAGTCTGCCGCCGCTGTTTGTATGAGTCGGCGCGGTATAACTGGCATCATGGCGGATATGCTCAGATGATACGCGACTTCATGGCTCTGCTCGATTCTTAACCACTGATTACACGGATGTCAAAACCCATTCGCAACATAGGCATCCTGCTAGCAGGCAACGCCCTCAAGTTAGGTTTGGGTTTCCTCGCTTCGGCGCTCACTTACCGCGCGCTATCCCCGGCGGACGCCGGACGGTTCACGCTCGTGCTCAGCCTGGTCGGCTTGTTCTCGTTGTTCGCCGAGTTCGGCTTCCGCGACGCGGCGGTGAACCTCATCGCCGGAGCGAAATCGGAAGAGGAGGCGCTGTCGGTTGCCCATTCATTCCTCGTCGCCAAGATTCTGTTTGGCACGCTGGCCGCCGTTCTGTTGGCTTTGTTGGCGGGATGGATTTTGGATAGCTGGTATCTCAACGTGGTGAGCGCCGACCTGCTGCGGTTCGCCGCGCTCAGTTTGCTCACCGGCGGCCTGCTCAATTATGCGCAAACATTGCTCGAAGCGCGGCAAACGTTCGGCGCGCTCAGTTTGATCAGCGCCGCGCAGTCCGTAGTACGCGCCGCGGCGATCGCGGCGCTATTCTTCACCGGCAAGATCGCGTTATGGCCGCTCATTGCGCTCGAAGTCTTCATTCCGGTTGTTCTGCTGTTGTACGGCTCACGTTTCTTGCCGCCCTCCTATCGCGTGCCGCGCCGCGCGAATTCTATTCTTTCGACACGCGCGACGTTCGCTCGTCTGTGGCGGTTCAGCCGGTGGATCGCCCTGGCCGCCGTGGCCTCGACCATTTTTCTGCGCCTCGACGTGCTTCTGCTGGGGTACTTCCGCCCCGAGGCGGAAGTGGGGCTGTATGGCGTGGCGCTGGCATTGCTCTCCAAGTTCGAGGTATTTCAAAATGCCATTCTGACGACGGCGTTCCCCGAGGCGTGCCGCTACAAGACCAAGCACGAACTGCGTAGTTACGTTTTCCGCACTCTCCGGCTCACGGGGTTAGCTTCCGTCGGCTTCATTCTCGTCATCCCCTTGGCGCGCTCACTGGTGCCGCTGTTGTATGGCAATATCTACGCGGCGGCCAGTTTGCCATTTACTCTGTTGCTAATCGGATTCGTCATTAGCTTGAACGCGCAACCGGCGTCTTTCGTTCTATACCCACTCGACAGGCCAAAGTGGATTGCGGCGGGCGACGTGGCGCAATTGATCTTCAACGCCGCCCTGGCGGTGTGGCTCATTCCGCTGTTGGGCGCGACCGGGGCGGCGATGGCCGTGCTGGCCACGCGCCTTTTTGGCGGCGCGCTGACGGCGGCGATGGTGGGGTGGAATTTATGTGAACGCCCGGTTCACCGCTGAGAACACGGAGAACACAGAGATACAGAATAGCGACAATGTTATGAAGGTAGCGATTATCGTTCCTGGTTTCTCCGCGCACGAGCGCGACTGGTGCATTCCGGCGCTGTCCGATTTTGTGCGCGTGGCCTCGGCGCAAACGGACGCGCACGTTTTCACGTTGCGCTGGCCGGAGCGGGCTGAAACCTATCGTGTGTTTGGCGCAACGGCGCACGCGTTGGGCGGGCGCGAGCATTTGGGCGCGCGCGCTTTTGGCTTGTGGGCGCGGGCCTTCAAAGCAATTGCAGACGAACACCACCACGCCCCGTTCGACGTTCTGCACGCGTTTTGGGCCGACGAGCCTGGCTGGGTGGCGGCATTTGCCGGGCGGCGGCTCGGGATTCCGGTGGTGATCAGTTTGGCCGGCGGCGAACTGATCAAGATGAAGGATATTGGCTACGGCGCACAGTTGTTGCCTGGACGCGGCGCGTTGATTGATTGGGCGATGAGGTCGGCAGTTTGTGTGACGGCGGGATCGGACACCATGGTGGAGATCGCGCGCCGACGGTTGGGGAAATGGGAAAGAGGCAGGTTGAAGAAAGCGCCGTTGGGGGTGGATACAGATGTTTTCAAACCGACGTGGGAGCGGGTTGCACCCGCGACCATCGCGCGTACAGGCACAGCCCGCGAAAAGCACGCGACGCGCTCCCACGTTTCCCAACGTGTGCTGAATGTTGGCTCACTCACGCCAGTGAAAGATCAGGCAACGCTGTTGCGAGCGGTTGCGCGCGCGCCGGATGTGAGTTTGAAAATCGTCGGCGCGGGGCCGTTGAGGGGTGAATTGCAAAGGCTGGCGGCAGAACTGGGGATTGCGGATCGAGTCCGGTTTGCAGGTGAGATCGATCACGGCCAAATGCCAGCCGTGTATCACGCCGCCGATCTGTTTGTGCAATCGTCACGGCATGAGGCGCAAGGGATGGCGGCGCTGGAAGCGGCGGTGTGCGGCCTGCCGGTGATCGGAACGGCGGTGGGGGTTTTGCCGGAGGTCGGGCAGGCGGTGAAGGATGAGGAGGAGATGGCAGAGGCAATTCGAAATCGCGGCTACAAACCACTCCCACGCGATGCTGTGATGATGTTTTCATTAGAGACCGCGGCGAAAAGGTTTGTTGAAATTTATCGGGCTGTTCAATAATTCAAGAGATTCTCAATTTTCGCGCGGATGGTTTGAACATTTGGCAAAACGTGTTCCATCATGCGGACGTTGTACGGGATCGGGTGATCGGGTGTGGCGAGGCGCTCCACCGGGGCGTCGAGGTCGGCGAAACACTCGCTCATAATCACAGCGATGATCTCGCCCGCGAAACCGGCAGTGATTGTGTCTTCGTGGACAACGAGAGCCTTGCCCACGCGGCGAACACCGGCCAGCACGGTGTCTTTGTCCCACGGCACGACGGTGCGGAGGTCGATCACACTCACCCGGCCGGCAAACTGTTGCGCGGCTTCGAGGCAGCGGTGCACCATTTCGCCCCAAGTGATCACAGTGAGTTCGTCGCCGTGAGTTAGAGTTGCGGCCAGGCCAAAGGGCAAGCAGTAGTCGTCGCCAGGGTACGGGCGGCGGGCCGGGACGGTATCAAGCAAAGCGCGATGCTCGAAGAAAAACGTGGGGTCGTCGCCGCGCAGCGCGGTGCGAAGCAAGCCGACGGCGTCGGCGGCGTTGCTGGGATAGGCGATGCGCCAACCGAGGGTGTGCGCGTAAACGGCTTCGCCGCTGACCGAGTGCCAGGGGTCGCCGGTCTTTTTGCCGTAGCCCACCGGAATGCGCACGACCATCGGCGCGGCGAACTTGCCGGCAGTGCGCCAGCGCAGTGTGCCGGTGTCGCTGATCTGTTCGTGCGCGGGATCGGCGTATTTGCGGAATTGAATCTCCGGCACGGGCAAGAGACCGGCGAGGGCCAGGCCGACGGCGCGCCCCATGATCCCTTCTTCGGAAAGTGAAGTATCGAAAACTCGCGCCGCGCCAAACTTGCTCTGCACGTCGAGCGTCGCGCCGTGCACGCCGCCTTTGAGTCCGACATCTTCACCGAAGACGAGCAGGCGCGGGTTGACGGTCATTTCGTGTTCGAGGGCGCGGCGCACGGAGTCGATCATGTTGAGGCGCGGGCCATCCTCATAGGGCACCGCCCATGCGATCGGAGGGAGCGCGTTTTCAGATCGAAGGCCGCCGACGAGCGGCGGGCCGCCGTCGAAGTAGAGACGGCTTCCCGCGTGAGCCGGGTCGGGTTCAGAGTTGGCTTCGGCGGCGGCCAGAGCTTCCTGCAATTCGGCGCGCGCGCCGTCGATCATTCCGTCCCACTCTTGCGGGGACATGGTTTCATTCAATAAGAGTTGGCGCAAGCGCGGAAGCGGGTCGCGCGCTTGATCGTCGGCGAGTTGAGCGGCGGTTTTGTACGCTTGATCGTCAATGAAGGTGTGGCCGCCGAGGCGAGGCACGCGCATACGAAGCAGACACGGATTGCTGCCGCGAACGAGGGCGACGGCTTCGGCAATTTTCGCGGAGGCGTCGGCGGGATCAGCGCCGTCGGCTTCGAGGACGGTGAGTCCGTTGAAGGAGGCCAGGTTGGCGGCGATGTCCCCGTGAGGCGTTTGCAGAGATGACGGAACCGAGATGCCGTAGCTGTTGTCTTCAATGAAGAAGAGCATGGGCAGTTGCAGTGTGGCGGCGATGTTGAGCGCAGGCCAAAAACCGTTGGCGACCACGCTGCCGTCGCCGCCGAGGGCGACCGCGAGCGCGCC
>CAYYCF010000054.1:8197-11714 GCA_964470235.1 uncultured Anaerolineales bacterium
CGAGCGCGCCGGCGCGGCGCGGCAAGCTGAAGACGACGCCGACATCGCGCCCTTCGCTGGGGCTGCCGGCGCGGGCCATGCCTGCCGCCAACGCTTCTTGCGCGGTGAGGCCGCTGGCCAGCATGAACGGGCGCGAGCGATATAGCCTTTTTCTTGGTAAAATTCAAAGACATGTCCTCTTTAGCAGACCTGCAGAGGCAGGCGGGCTTCGCTTTTCGTGACGAGGCCCTGCTCCGCCGCGCGCTCACGCATCGCTCGTATGCGAATGAGCATCCGGAAGAACCGGAAGACAACGAACGGCTGGAATTTCTCGGCGACGCCGTGCTGGATTTTTTGGTGGGGGCGACGCTGTATCACCGCTTCCCCGAAATGGCGGAGGGCGATTTGACTCGCTTGCGCGCCGCGCTGGTGCGAACGGAACAGTTGGCGGCGTTTGCAGAGAAAGTCGGCGTGAGCGAGGCCATCCGGCTGGGCAAGGGCGAGTCGGTGGGCGGCGGGCGCAAACGATTGTCGGTGATGTGCGCCACGTTTGAGGCCATTGTCGGCGCGCTGTATCTGGATGCGGGAATGGAAGCGGTGAAGGCGTTTGCCGAGCCGCTGTTCCTGCCGGCGGCGGCGGAGATCGTGAGCGAGCAGGCGACGGTGGACGCGAAGAGCCAGTTTCAAGAATGGGCGCAGTCGGAACTGAACAGCACGCCGCACTACAAAACGGTGAGCGCCGAAGGGCCGGATCACGAAAAATTTTTCACGGTGGAAGTGCGCGTGGGCGGCGAGGTGTATGGGGCCGGCGCGGGGCCGAGCAAACAAATAGCAGCGCAAGCGGCGGCGATGGATGCGTTGAGGAAAGTGGGGGCGATGTAATGATGAAGGATGAAGGATGAAAAGACTCCTCATCACCGGCGGTTCCGGCTTTTTGGGCGCGCGGCTGACGCAGATTGCGACGGCGAGCGGCGAGTGGGACGCCTTCCCCACGTTTTTCACTAATCCAATTAACCACCCCAACGCCATTCAACTCGATTTGCGCGACGGGGCGGCGGTGGGAAAGGCCGTCCGCGATCTGCGGCCGGAGGCCATTATTCATCAGGCGATCTCAAACAAGAACGACGAATACGTGGCCGCCATCGTCCCGGCGGCGCGGCATGTCGTGGACGCCGCCCTTGATTTTGGCGTCCGGTTGATTCACATTTCCACTGATTTAGTTTTTGACGGGGAACATCCGCCGTACACCGAACAGTCGCCGACCGCGCCCGTGAATACCTACGGCGCGGCCAAGGCGTACGTCGAAGGATTGATCACCAACGCCATGCCCGAAGCGTTGATCGCCCGTCCGTCGCTCATTTACGGATTCGATCCGATTGATAAACAGACAGGCTGGCTGTTGGAGGGAATCCGGCGCAAGCAAGCGGTGCGGTTGTTCACGGACGAAATTCGTTGCCCCATTTGGGTGGACTCATTAGCGCAGGCCCTGCTCGAACTGGCAGAGTCGAAGCACACCGGTATTTTGAATCTCGGCGGGCCGCCGCTTAACCGCTGGGATTTCGGAATGATGATGCTCGCCTGTTTGAATGTTGATGCGGGCGGCTGCGCCATCCGAAGCACGATCGCGGAAAGCGGATTGAAGCGTCCGGCAGATTTGACGCTGGACGTGAGCAAAGCGAAAAGGGTATTGCGGACGGAGATTGTGAGCGTGGAGGAGGCGAGCGAGCGGCATATGGTTTGAATTTTGGAACACGGCTACACCGCCTGGGTCGGCGTAAGCAAATCTCCCACCCACTTCGCCTCCTCCGCACTCAGCGGCGGCGCAGGAGGCTGAGCGTAACGGATGACGAGATCGTAGCCCGCCTGATCGAACACCGTGTTGAGCAGCGCGCCCAGATCAACCGTCGGTTCGGCGTCCTCAGGGAGCAGAGGCAGGGGAAACGCGGGAATGGGCTGGCGCGCAGAGAATTGATACAGCCGCGCCTGACCGGGGCGCTCGCGCCGCCGGATGAAGATTCGATAGCCGCCCTCTGCCGCGCGTTCGGTGAACGGCATCGGCGGCCCGGCGCGGAGCAGATCAATTTCCACAAAATGCAAATCGGAGTTGAGGAACGACTCGCGCTTCTCGATATAGGCTTGCCGATCCTTGCCGGGCTGTTTGTTGGTGTGCGAAAGCAATTCGATCACCGTCACCACTTCGCCGCCCGGCACAAGCCGCACTTCGAGAAAGCCCTCTTCCAGAGTCTCCGGGATGGGTAGTTCGACCGTGAGGTAAGGCGACTCGACTGTAGGTGCTTCGCGCACAGCGGGGCGGCCGCGGTTTATCACCATCACGTCGGGATAGCGCGCGGCGACTGGCGCGTCGGGCGCGACGGAAATGTAAGTGTGCGTTTCGACGGCGACGAAGTAGCGCGGGCGCAGACGGGGGGCGAGATAATTGGCGGTCTCGCTGATCAGCCGGTGATGCACGTCGCGCCAGATGGCCGGGGCTTCCAGCCAGGGGTTCATGCCGGGGAAGGGATTGGGCATACGCTCCTCCGATACTTCGACGGTATTATACTGCCGTCAACTTTTCTTGACACATCGCCCCCCGCCCTGTAAAATCGCGGTTGCCCCTCCGTGACGAGGGGCGATTTGTGTCTATTGTATGGAGGACTCGACTGACAAGATCACTATCGCACCGCGAAGGCGCAGAGAACGCAAAGGATTCGCCCTTGTTTTTCTTCGCGCTCTTGGCGTCTTAGCGGTTCAAATGGGCTTCTGTCAGTAGAGCCATGGAGGAAACTCAACTCAATGTCTGATCTCAATCAATTCGAACAGTATGCAATGGTCGCCGTGCTGGGCGTGGCCCTCTTGGGCTTGGCCTACGCCGTCTTTCTGCGCAATCAAATCATGCGCGAGGACAAAGGCACGGACAAGATGCAGGAAATTTGGGGCTGGATCAAGCAAGGCGCAAACGCGTACTTGACCAAGCAGTTGCGCTCCATTTTGCCTCTCATCGGTATTCTGACCGTTGCTCTCTTCTTCTCGGTGTACATCGTGCCGCCGACTCAAGAGGCGCTCAATCACTTCAAGGGCGCGTCGCCGGATCAAGTGCGGCTGGCCATCGGCTTGTGGCGCGCAGTGGCCTTCATCATGGGCGCGGGCTTCTCGCTGACGGTGGGCCAGATCGGCATGCGGATGGCGGTGGAGGCCAACGTGCGGGTGGCGGCGGAGGCGCGCAAGTCGTTCTCCGGCGCGCTCCGCATTGCCTACCGCGCCGGAACGATCACCGGCATGTTGACCGACGGCCTGGGCCTGTTCGGCGGCACGATCATCTTCATCTTCTTGGGCAAGGCCGCGCCCGATGCGCTGTTGGGCTTCGGCTTCGGCGGCACGCTGTTGGCGCTGTTCATGCGCGTGGGCGGCGGCATCTACACCAAGGCCGCCGACGTGGGCGCGGATTTGGTCGGCAAGGTCGAGCAGAATCTGGAAGAGGACGATCCGCGCAACGCGGCGGTGATCGCCGACCTGGTGGGCGATAACGTGGGCGACTGCG
>CAYYCF010000055.1:0-5800 GCA_964470235.1 uncultured Anaerolineales bacterium
GCGCCCGCTTCTACATCAACGACGTCCGCCTCGACAAAACCGGCCTCGCCGCCCTGGCCCGCGCCGCCCTCTCGTTTCCCAACGCCGCCCTGGTCGAAATCCCGCGCACCCTCGAAACGCGCGCCCTGTTTCATTACGCGCGCTTCAACTTCAAGGCCGCCCTCCTCTCCGACGAAAAACACGAGCACCTCGTCTCGGTGTTGATGAATGCCCAAACCGGCGCGGCGATGCCGGAGTTTTCCTCTGCCGAGGGATACCGCCTGTCCGAATCGCCGGCCTTCACCGACCTGGCCGTCGCCCCCGCGCAGTGGACGACCGCCCCCGACCCGCTCGCTCCGCAACCCCTGCGCGCTCTGCTCGACCGCGCCTCCCGCGCCGCCGCCGACTCGCTCGCCGCGCCCGTCGCCGCCCTGCAAGCCCGCGCCGCGCGCCACCTGGAACTCGACCGCGCCCGCCTCGATTCGTACTACGCCGACCTCGAACGCGATCTCGAACGCCGCCTCAAACGCGCCGAGGACAAAACGAAGCAGGGCGGCCTCGAGAGCAAACTCGCCGCCGCCCGCGCCGACCACGCCGCCAAACTCGCCGACGCTGAAGGCAAATATCGTCTGCGCGTCGAACTCGAACTCGTCAATCTGGCCGTCATCGCCCAACCCAAACTCGTCCTTCCCGCCCGCATCGAGAATCGGCAGGCCGCCGTGACGCGCACCATCGTCTGGGACTCGCTGCGCCACGCCGTCGAGCCGCTGGCGTGCGGCGTGTGCTTCCGGCCTTTCACCAGACTCTTCCTGTGCGCCAACAATCATCTGGCCTGCGCCGACGATCTGGCCCCGCAGTGCGTGGACTGCAAGCGAGTCTATTGCAAAACCTGCGTCCACGAACTCGCCGCTTGCGTCGTCTGCGACCGGCCCGTGTGTCGGAAGAGCCTCACCCATTGCCGCAACTGCGGGCGCGGCACGTGCCACGAACACGCCAACTTGTGCCACGCCGCCGACGGCCAGCCACAAAAAATCACCGCCGCCCCCGAGCCTCCTGAGCGAAGCGGAGCGAAGTCGAAGGACGCCCACCCCAAACCTTCGCCTGCGCCCGCCCCGCCGACCCTTCGACCACCCGACCACTCGACTACTCAACCACTCGACCACCCGACTAAGATCGCACGACCACCGGCCAAACCCGAAGCGCCGCCCCCGCCGCGAACTGCGCCGCGCGACCCCGGCTACCGGCTCGACGTGCAAATCGAAAGCAACGAGCCGGCCGTGGCCGCGTTTGTCCTCGCCAAAGGCGGCCGCATCGTCGCCCAACGCGAATGGGAACTGACCGCTGAGGGCATCCTCGTGAACTGTGACTGCGAGAAAGGCTGGGAATGCCCGGCGGCGATGACCAGGCTCAAACCGGAGTCGGCGGCGCAGATCGATTCGCAACTCGAAACCGAGATCGCCAAACTGCGCGCCGAATATCACATCCCCGCCCATCGTTCCACCGTCGTCATCGTGCAAGGCAGCAACCTCACGCGCCAGCCAAGACTCCGACTGCGCGGCCAATGGAAAGACGAGGCCGTCCTCGGCGCCGCCCGCGCCGCTTTCGACGCCGACGAAACTGAAGAGCCCGGCGGCGAACCGGGCATCAACTTCCCCCAATGGGTTTTGACGTTCACGCCGGAGGAATCCGAGCGGCAAATTCCCGACATCGAGCGGTTCGTGAACGTCGCGCACGGCTGGCTGTGGCATGAAGGCGCGCTCAAAGCCGACGAACTGATTGCGCTCACCACGTCCGTCTTTCAGCCCGGCGCCTGGTATTCGCCTGCGCGCGCCCGGGACGTTTTCAAGGCCGATCCTTTGTTCCGCATCGTCCGGGGAAACGTCGTGACTATCGAAAACGTGAACCACCCGCTCAAAGTATTGAAAGAGAAAGCAGAACGCCGTCTGCCGCCGCGCGGCTTCGCCGCCGAAGAGCTGGCCGCCGCCGTTGCCGGCCCGCTGCCACTCACGGCGCGTGAAGCGGAGATTGAGCGTGAACTCAACCGGCGCACCGGCGAGCAGAAAATATATCTGCGCTCGCTCCAGCGAGCCATCCGCAATGCGGACAGCGCCGGCGAGCTTCTCTCCGTGATTATTGACTTGTGCCGGCCGGGCGATTTGAACGAAGCCAACTATTTTGCCGGCCTGATCACCGAGGTGTGGAACAACACCTTCCGCTACGAACTGCGCGGCCGGACGCCGAACGAAGTGCGGGGCAGTTAACCCAATCGACTCTTTGCAACCCAATAGCAATCAGACTATAATGATCACAGACTCATTGATCTCGGTCTCATTGAACGCCGCATCCCGGCGACCGTGCCTATCGCCAAACGCCAAACGACTCGCCTTAGCCGCTACTTCCTCCGCGACTCTTATTTGCGCTTCTACTATCGCTTTGTTGACCCGAATTTGCATCTGGTCGAACAAGGCCTCTCACGTCGTCTGTGGTCAAACATGACCGAGCAGTTATGGAACCGGTTTTGAATTAAGCACTTAGCGCCCATCACCTCATGGATCTGCGCGCCGCCCTCCATCAGCACTTCGCCTTCCCCCACTTTCGGCCCGGCCAGGAAGAAGCCATCCAACACGTCCTCGACAAACGCGACACACTGGTTGTCATGCCCACCGGCGCCGGCAAGTCGCTCATCTACCAACTCTCCGCCCTGCTCCTCCCCGGCGCCGCCCTCGTCTTCTCGCCCCTCGTCTCTTTGATGAAAGATCAGATTGACAGCCTGACTCGCCGGAACATCCCTGCCACCTTCATTAACTCCAGCAATGACGCTGCCGAACAGGGACGCCGCCTCCGCGCCCTGGCCGACGGCCAATACAAAATCGTCCTCGTCGCGCCCGAACGACTCCGCAGCCGCGCCTTCCGCGAAACCCTGGCTCGTATTCCCATCAGCCTCCTCGCGGTGGACGAAGCCCACTGCCTCTCACAGTGGGGCCACGACTTTCGCCCCGATTATCTCCACATCGCCGACGCGCGCCGCGACTTTCAGCCGTTGCTCACCCTGGCCCTCACCGCTACTGCCACCCCGCGTGTGCAGGACGACATCATCCGCATGTTGGGTCTGCCAAACGCCGAGCGGCTCGTCACCGGATTCAACCGCCCCAACCTCACCTTTGAAATTTTCTCCACACCCGACGCGCGCAACAAACTTGCCTTCCTGCGTGACTTCCTGGCCGGGGCCGAAGGCGCGGGCATCATCTACACCGGCACGCGCCGCGACACCGAAGAAGTGGCCGAGTTCATCCGCGACGTGTGCCGCCTCGACGCCCGGCCTTATCACGGCGCGCTCGACCCGGCGACTCGCGCCGCCACGCAAGACGCCTTCATGTCCGGCGATCTCCCGCTCGTCGTCGCCACTAACGCCTTCGGCATGGGCATTGATCGGCCCGACGCGCGATTCGTTCTGCACTATTCGGTGCCCGGCACACTCGAAGCCTATTATCAGGAGGCCGGCCGCGCCGGCCGCGACGGCCTCCCCGCCCGCGCCATACTTCTTTACTCGCCCAAAGACGCCGCCCTCCACGAATTCTTCATCGAAAACGATTCGCCCACCGCCGACGACCTGCGCGCCGTTCACAATTTCGTGCGCCCCCTCTCCCCTCCCCCGTCGCGCGTTTCGACGGGGGAGGGGTCGGGGGTGGGGGTCACATTCGACGACATCGAACGCGCCACCGGCCTACCGCAAGTCAAAGCCCGCGTCGCGCTCGAACAACTCGAACTCGCCCGCGCCCTGCGCCGCGAACCCGACGAAGCCTTCGGGCGACTGCGGCTCGAAGCCCTGCCGCTCTCCGAAGTCGAGTTGCGCCGAGTCGCGGCGCAAGTGGCGGCCCGCCACGATCACAAACGCGCCTTGCTTGATCTCATGATCGCTTACGCCGAGACCAATGCTTGCCGCCGCCGCGCCATCCTCGATTACTTTGGCGATCCTGATTCCGCCGATGCGCCCCTGTGTTGCGACAACTGCCTCACCCGCGCCGACGTTCAAGCCCAACCGGCCACTCCGCGTGATGTCGCCTCCCTCTCCCAAACCGAACGCGCCGCCCTCATTGTCCTCGACACCCTCGCCCATCTCCAGTGGGACGTGGGCAAAGGCAAACTCGCCAAACTTCTCAAAGGCTCGGCCACGAAAGAGATGGCGCCCTATACCAACGCAAAATACTTTGGCAAATTTGCCGCGCTGCGACTCTCGGAAATTGAATCCCTCGTCGGCCAATTGATCGACGCCGGACACCTCAAACAGGTGGGGGGCCGCCTCCCCACCCTCAAACTGACTCCCAGAGGGGAAGCCGCTCTTCAGTCCCGCGCCGCGATTCAAGTGACCCTGCGGCCGGTTCTGCCCGGCGCGGCCCAACGACTCGCGGCGCAGAAAGAAGCCGGCAGCACGGTTGCCCTCAGCGGCCAACTCTTGGCGCGCGGCCTCACGCCCGAACAGATCGCCGCCGAGCGTGGCTTGACTCTCGGCACCATTTACTCGCACCTCGCGCGTTTGATTGCCGACCGCCAAGTTTCCATCAACGCCGTCGTCCCCGCCGAGGCGCAACAGCAAGTGCGCGCCGTCATCGAGTCCATTGGCTCCGTCGAGCGCTTATCAGAAATCAAACTGCGTTTGCCCGACACGATTGACTACGGAGTCATCCGCTGTGTCGTCAACGCTTGGCTATTGGAGCATGGCGACACGCCCGCCACACCCGAATCACAAAATACTGTTGGACACGATCGCGCGGCGCAAATCCATGCTCAGGGCGAATCCGGTTCACCCGAACACATCCCCGAACTGATCGCCGCGCTCAACGACTCGGATGGCAACGTGCGCCGATTGGCAGCCTCGGCTCTGGGCAAACTGCGCGCCGTTGATGCCGTGGAGCCATTATTGGCACTGCTTCAAAACGAACCCGGCCCGCAAGTGCGGCAATACGCCATCAAAGCGTTGGGCAAAATTGGCGATGACCGCGCCTCTTCCTCTCTCGAACGCATTGGCACTGACGCAACCGAGATGGAATACAACCGCCTCTCCGCCCGAGCCGCCCTCGCTTCTTTGAAACACCAACCTTCTTCTGACTACTCGACTACCCGACCCATCGCGGGTACAACCCGCTCCTACAACTACTCGACTACTCGACTACCCGACAACTCGACTACCCGACCCATCGCGGGTACAACCCGCTCCTACGACTACCCGACTACCCCACCCTCCGACGAAATCTCCGCCTTCCTCTCCCGCCCGCACCCGCGCCCGCTCAACGGCCCGTGGCTCGCCGGTTGGGCGCTCGATTTCAACTCGCGCTTCTCCGGCGCCGACCATTCGCGCAGCGAGATCGGCGAACTCGTCTACGCTTACAAATATCGCGGCGAGCGCCGCCTCGCTCACGACCTGGCCTCGCGTTGGACCGAACTCCTCGCCAACCATCCCGAACTGCCCAAGCCCGATGCCGTCATTCCCGTCCCGCCTTCCACCCGGCGTGACTTCGATCCTGTTACACTACTCGCGCAATCCCTCGCCGGGCAGTTGTCAACCCCGGCCCTTGCCGATACACTGGTCAAAACTCGCGCCACCCAACCGCAGAAAGAAATGACCGCCCTGGCTCAAAAGCAAGCCAACGTCGCCGGAGCTTTCGCCCTCAAAGGCGATGTGCGCGGCAAACAAATACTGCTCGTGGATGACCTCTACGACTCCGGCGCGACTCTGGCCGAGGCCGCCCGCGCCCTCGCGCGCGGCGGCGCGGCCAGCATCGTCGTCCTCACCCTGACCAAAACCATCCACGCCGACCAATGA
>CAYYCF010000055.1:5900-11710 GCA_964470235.1 uncultured Anaerolineales bacterium
CCCACTGGCTCGCACTCACCACCGTCCCCGGCATTGGCGGCGTCACCGCTCGAAAACTACTGGCGCGCTTCGGCGACATTGAATCGGTCTTCTCTGCTTCGCCCGACGAACTGACTCAAATCCCGCGCCTCACGCCGGCGATGGCCGAAAAATTGTTGGCCGCGCCTATCGAAGCGCTTGAGTCGGATTTGCTCACGCTCAATGATGAAGGGATTGACGTGCTGACGTGGGACGATGATCGCTTCCCCAAGCTTCTGCGCGATCTCTCTGGCGCGCCCATCCTTCTGTTCATGCGCGGGGCATTGCAGGTCAAAGACGAGAATGCGGTTGCCATCGTGGGCACTCGTTCCCCCACCGAGGCCGCCATGAATTTGGCAACCCTGCTGGGGCGCGAGTTGGCGGCGCGGGGATTAACGGTCGTGAGTGGACTCGCGTTGGGCGTGGACTCGGCCGCCCACCGCGGCGCGTTGGAGTCCGGCCGCACAGTGGCCGTGCTCGGTTCGGGCATTCGATTCATCCACCCCAACGAGAACGTCGAATTAGCCGAAGAGATTGTTCGCAGCGGCGCGCTGCTCTCGGAACTTCACCCGAACACGCCGCCGCGCGGGCCGCAGTTGATGGCGCGCGACCGGATCGTGAGCGGACTCAGCCGCGCGGTGATCGTGGTAGAGGCCGGAGAGAAGAGCGGCAGTTTGGATACGGCGAACCGGGCGAAGAAGCAGGGGCGGCTGGTGTGCGCCCTTCCCGGCAGTGTTGGAACCGAACAGTTATTATCGAACGGCGCACTTCGACTCGAACCAGAAAGAGCCGACTTCGATGTTCTGGCAGATCGCCTTATCGAGTCCGTGCTGCCGGACAAAGATGATTCCGCGCCGCATCAGGAATTATTGTTCTGATTTCATCCAGATGTCCATTTTATCCGTCATTGTTCACACTCTCCTTTTCATTGTCGTTCCCGCTATTTAGCCGACTCACCTCCACCAACCGATACCAGTCTGGCTCGCGGTCATCGAACAGCGCAAACAAGACCCATTGCAGCTCCGGCGGCGCATTGGCTTTGACCCAAACTGCAAAGTCCTTGCGAGTGTCCGCGGGCGCCGCAGCAAACAACGCTCGTGCTTTGGTCCGGGCTTCAGTTATTTGGCTCTGGATCTGTTCGCGAATGGAGTCTGCCTGCGGCCTGAGTTCTTCCGGCAGGCGCACAAAGAATTCGTCGTGTCCGCCGCGCACCGCTTCAAACACCACCCGCGCCGAGAAACCGGTCACAGCCTTGAACAACTCCGAATACTGATCGCCCTTGACCTTCACCCGCAGTCCGTTGGCGTAGCGAAGGACGAACCCCTCAAACGTGGGCGGCAGAAGCGGTTGCCGGGCAACGACCTCAGCCACCGAACCGAACGGGTACACGGTTGGCAGGCGGCACCCGATGGCGTGCGCCAGCGCTTCCAACTCAGACCACTCGGCCTCGCGCCCGGTTTCATTGTCTGTCAAGCTCAGGAGCACCAGGCCTTCCCAGTTGTAATGGATGACCGGCCCTTCGATGCCCTTGTACACGATTTCAAACAAAGGCGTCCGGCGCTGGTCCAGCAGGCCATGAAGACGCTGTTGTGCGGCGGTTGGCAACGCCCGAATCCACGCCGTCGCCCACTGTGCTTGGGCCGACGTGAACGATCCGCGCGTGGCGATCCGCAATACGCTTCGCGTGTCCGCGCCGCGATATAAGATACCCAGCGAGCCATCCACTTTCTCGAGCACAACAAAAGGAAGATCGGGCAAATGGTTGGGCTGGGTTTCCGGGCGTTCGCCAAGGTTGAAGAATTTGGGGAACGGGCGCGCCACGATGCCGCCGTTGGCATCCAATATCAGCCCACGACACAGAGTAGTGACTTCATCCCAGGCGCGATCAAACTGGCAGGCGGGCGTGTAATTCAGGATCCAAAGATCAAACTCTGGATGCCGCACCGCATTGACCAGTTTCCGGTTGAGGGTGTTATCGAGAAACGCCTTTTGAACGGCAAGCATCGTTTGCTCCTCTATTGTGGGCGCGGCCGGAGTCGAACCGGCAGCCGGCACTTTATAAGAGTGCTACTCTCACCATTGAGCTACGCGCCCGGTTGTGAGCGGAGACGGCGAGAGTCGAACTCGCAAAACCCGAGGGTTCCCCCGTTTAGCAAACGGGCGCCCCGCGCCATTGGGGCCAGCGTCTCCATATTAGAAATGAAAAGCGCGAAGGGTTGCGGCTCGGTCACCTTCGCGCCCAAAGAAAAAGCGCGAAGGCAATTGCCTCCGCGCTCACGTGTGTTGATTATCCAATGAGTATCTCATAATTAATCATGGTGCGCGTCATGTCCAGTCGCTGCCTATTCTATTCCTCGCTAAACACCTTGCTCAGCGCCCGTTGCGTCATCGCCTTGTATAGCGTTTCGAGATCAGAATACGTGCTCGCCGGGGGGCGCCCAGCCGCCGCAACAACGGCGAATCAATTTCGGGCGCGGCAATGCTCGGAGTGAGGCGTTGCAGTTCGTCGCCCGCCTGATAAAACGTCGCCAACAAGTCCGCCAGCGCGGGAACGGATTCTGGTGTTGCGGTTGGCTTGCCAGACACATCGGCAATCGAGTCGGCGCGGAGCGCGCGCAGACTCTCGACAATCTCGTCCTTCGCGCGCCCGCGCAGCACAAACAGCAGAAACGGGTCTTCGTCGACTTGCTCACCGACGCCAGCAGCGCAGCAGTGTGCCACGCGCTCAAATCCGCGCCGACGTTGTGCGCGGGCAGGGTCAGCAAAAAATCTATCGCCGGATCGATGGCCAGTAATAAACCGGCCACGCGCCACGCGGCGAGCTTGGGCGAACCTTTGAGCGCGGCGGCCCCGCTGGCGATCAATTCCGGCGAAGGGCAGGGGGCTTTGCCGACGGACGGCAGCCAGATGAGCGTGGTGTGTTTGTCGGCCCCGACTACTCACCGACCTCTTTCAAATTCAACACCTGCATCACCTCGTCGCCCATCGCCACCGCATACACGCCCTGGCGGGTCAGATAGGCCACGAGGCTCTCCGGGATGGAGAGCGACGAAAATACCGGCTTCAAGGCCCGCCCTCGGTATTCGGGAAAATACTCGAAGAACTGGCCGCTCTTTACGAACTCCACAAACGCTTCGACGCGGTCCAGCGTCGGCGTGGATTTGGTCTCGTTGAGGAGAACGGCCTTCGCCCCCGCTGCGACCACGTCGAACTCGCGCGCCTGCCCGGTCACGGGATGCTGCTTCTCCACGCGCGGCGCAAAGAACTCGACTTCGCCAAAACCAAAATTATCCAGCACGATGCGCCGCAGGCTGGGCGCGACGATGTCCTCCACCACGGTTCCCATCTTGTTCGCCAGTTCGCCCCAACGCTTGTTGTGCTCGCGCCGGTCGCGCTCGCTGTTTTGCTCCAGACGATCCATGTTGCGCTCCAGGCGATCCATGTTGCGCTCCAGGCGCAGCAACCCGGCGTTCACCTCGCCCATCTGCGCCGTAGTCTGGGTGATGAAACGCTCCAGCGCAACCTCCAACCGATCGACCCGCTCTTCAGTTTCAGGCAACATCGCCACGTCTCCTTGCCCAAAATTATACCCTGTTTGCAATAGTTCCCTGATTCATGGACAAATATCACATGGGATTGGATCGGGCTGATTGACTGTTGTGGACACTCGACGTTCCCTTTTTCTCAAGGTGTCCTTCGACTGCGCTCAGGATGTATCTAGCCCGACAGATGCACTGCGAGCATCTGGTGAAAGTCGGCGCACAAAACGAGTTTGCAACACCGCTTTCTCGTCGCGGACGTGAAGTCGATTCAACTCGTCAGTCGGCGATTGACTTGACAGCAATGATACTTCTAGATAACATTGTTCCCATCTATGGGAACAGTAATGACGAAAAATATAATCAGACGCAAGACTCTTAGTGCGGTGGATACCGCTTTAATAACAACCCTTAGCGAGCGGGGGCACGCCATTTTTACTACCCGGATGGCGGCTGAGATTCTCAGCCAGCCGTCGGCAGCGATCCGAAAACGGCTGCATCGGCTGGCGCGGCAGCGGTGGCTGTTGCGGTTGGAAAAGGGCAAATACCTGATTGTCCCGCTCTCGGCCGGGCCGGAAGGACGATTCACCGAGAATGAACTCGTAATTGCTTCGCACCTGATCGCGCCCTACTACATCACCTATCGAACTGCGCTCAGCTTTTATGGCTACACGGAGCAACCGAGCCGTCTAGTATACATCGCCGCAACCAGACGCAAATCGCCGCTGGCGTTTCATGGGCTGACGTACCGTGTCGTCACGCTAGCGTCTCACAAGTTTTTTGGGCTAGACAAGGTATGGGTGGGTGAACACGCTGTCATGATGGCCGAGCGCGAGAAGACGATCGTAGACGGGCTCGATCACCCCGAATACGCCGGGGGCATCGTCGAAATAGGCAAAGCCCTCTGGCGCGGGCGGGCGGAACTCGATTTCAAACGCACTGCGGACTACAGTCTTCGTATGCGGAACGGGGCCATTGTCAAGCGACTGGGCTTCCTGTTGGAGCGCTTCGCCCTGGGAACTTCCTCCCTGCTAGAAGCGCTACAGCGCCAACTAAGCGCTGGTTACGCCCATCTTGATCCGCTTTCACCCCCATACGGACGCTACAATGCTCGCTGGCGCGTGCTTGTCAATCTCTCCGAAGACGACTTGCTCAATTGGAGAGAAACATGATCAGCCTGCGCGAAGTGCAACGGCGCGCATTTGAGATGCGAATCCCTGAGCAGGCTGTCGAGCGAGATTACGTCCTAACCTGGGTGTTGAGCGAAATCGCGCGCCATCCCACCTTGGGCGAGCAGGCGGCTCTGAAAGGCGGAACGGCGATCCAGAAATTATATTTCCCGCGGTGGCGTCTTTCAGAAGACCTGGATTTTACTCTCCGCACCCCATGGGAAACGGAGCCGATGGTAGCTGCCTTAAATGGCGTGTGCACTGCGTGTGGTCATTCTTCCGGCCTTGAGATGGCAATCGCCTCCTACGAGCCGAGACGCCAAGATGACCGCCTGCGCACTCTCACTCTATATCTCGCCTACGTTGGGCCGCTTCGCCGAACCAGGCGTCAGCGTGAACTTAAGGTAGATCTGACGGCCGATGAAGTGATCGTTGAATCGCCAACGCGCCTTCCCTTGCGGCCAACCTATTCCGACGAAAGTGAGCCGGCCGTCGATGTCCTGACTTACACGTTGGAGGAAATTCTGGCCGAGAAAATGCGAACTCTGCTCCAGCGCACTGAACCCCGCGATCTGTATGATGTCTGGCGACTGTTGACGGCCCACGAGTCCGATATCGATTTGTTCCGCACGAAACAGGTGTTTGATGCGAAGTGCCGGTTCAAGGGACTAGCGCCCGAAACTTGGACCCGCTTCTTGACCCATGAGCGCATCGAGCGGTTTGCTGCCGCTTGGGATCGTCGACTGGGTGAACAGGTGGAAGATCTACAGTCTCTGGATATAGTCATTCGCCATATGCGCCGGTTCATTCGGTCGCATTGGGAATAAGCGCTCAACCGGCCAATTTCATCCACTGCTCCATCGATGGTCTTCGCTGACTGAGGCGCTCGCGACCCCGCCCGTCAAATTGCGGGCGACAGGCAATACTGACGGGTTGCTCGCTCTACTTGAAGATCACCACTTCCGCCCCGAACTCGGCGCACAGCGCGAACACCAATCCATTGCCCAGCGGCAACTGTGATGTAGTCATGGGACTGAAGGTGCGCAAAAATTGGGAGCACTGCTCATTAAATTTAGGAGAATTT
>CAYYCF010000056.1:0-11617 GCA_964470235.1 uncultured Anaerolineales bacterium
TACGCTCACAATACCATTCGCTTAAAACTCTAGAAAATTTAAGACGACAATTTAGACGCAAAGGCAGTCCGAAACTATTGCCTGTTTCGGACTGCCTCGCGGGAGCAGAGGCCGGTGGAGACGCCGGCGCAGAGGAGGAGGAAATTATCGCCGACGCAAGAACGCCGGAATATCCAAATCTTCGCTGTTATAAACACGCGGCGCGAATTCCGCGTCTTGCTTTTCGTTGTGAGCCGCCGCAGTGTGCGCCGGTTGCGCCGGCGATGAATGCGCGGATTTAGCGGAGGCGCCTTGGGCCGGTCGTACTTGCGACACGCGGCGGGCAACGGTCTGCCGCTCGAAGCCGGTCGCAATCACCGTGATGCGCAGTTCGTCGCCCATGTTGGGATCGATGACCGCGCCGAAGATCAAATTCACATCCGGGTGCGCGGTCTCTTTGATGATCGCCGCCGCCTGATTCACTTCAAACAGACTCATGTTCGGGCCGCCGGTGACGTTGAACAAAATGCCGCGCGCGCCGTCAATGGTGATGTCGAGCAAGTTGGACGAGATCGCCGCCTCGGCCGCCAGCCGCGCCCGATCTTCGCCGGACGCCCGGCCCACGGCCATCAGCGCCGCCCCGCCCTCGGCCATGATCGTGCGCACGTCGGCGAAGTCGAGGTTGATCAGGCCTGGCACGGTGATCAATTCCGAAATGCCCTGCACGCCCTGACGCAAAACGTCGTCCGCCGTCCTCAACGCATCGTTGAGCGAGGCGCGCTTGTCCACGATCTGCAACAAGCGATCGTTCGGGATCACGATCAACGTGTCCACGAATTCTTTCAGTTTGCCGATCCCGGCCTCGGAAGTGTTGATTCGCTTCGCGCCCTCAAATGTAAACGGACGGGTCACAACGCCGATAGTAAGTGCGCCGAGTTCCTTTGCGATTTGCGCGACGGTGGGCGCGGCCCCGGTGCCGGTGCCGCCGCCCATTCCGGCGGTGATGAACACCATATCCGCGTTGCGCAAGACCTCGTACAGTTCTTCTTGCGACTCCTCGGCGGCCTTTTGGCCCTTGTCCGGGTTGCCGCCCGCGCCTAATCCGCGCGTCAACTTGTCGCCGATGCGAACACGCCTGGGCGCATTGGACAGCATCAAGGCTTGCGCGTCCGTGTTAATCGCGACAAACTCGATCCCGGCCAGCCCCTCTTCGATCATCCGGTTGACGGCGTTCGACCCGCCGCCGCCGACGCCCACCACTTTGATACGGGCGAACGTCTCTACTTGTAGATTCGGTTGCATGATAGCCCTCCTCTGAGATTGGTGAACGGGCGCTCCACTCCCATTCGGTATTCCTGACGGTTTCATTGCTCCTGATGATTGATAATAACCGTTCATCGTCCCTCCCCAACTTCGCGCGGGAGTGCGTCGCATCGCGGGTACAACCCGCTCCTACAGCGTGGGAGCGCGTCGCGTGTTTTTCGCGGGCTGTGCCTGCACGCGCGATTACGTTGCATGCGCGATTACGGCAACAGCCTCTTGAACCATTCCGACACTTTGCTGATGCTCTCGTCTATCGTTTTCGATTTTCCTCCGCGCTTGCCACGCGCCGGAACGCGAGCCGCCGCCAATGTTTCGCGCTGCGCCCATTTGAGCAGGCCCACGCCGGTTGAAAACTGCGGGCCGTGAAGGGTGTCGGCCAGCCCGCGCAAATTATCGGGCGCGCCCACTCGCGCCGGAAGATTGAGCACCTCGCTGGCCACCGCGCGAATGCCGGGCAATTGCGCCGTGCCGCCGGTCAACACAATGCCCGCCGGAAGCAAACCGTCGTAGCCGGAGCGTTTGATCTCCTGCAAAACCAGACTGAAAATTTCTTCGACTCGCGCTTCGACAATGGTCGCCAAATCTGCTTTGCTCACCTGCACCGGCTTCTCCTCGCCGAACGGCCGCACCGGAAAATACTCCGAGGCTTCTACGTCTCGCGCCCGGGCGCACCCGCGCTCGATCTTGATCTTCTCGGCCACGTCGGCCGGCAAGCGCAAACCGTGCGCGATGTCGCTCGTGACGTGATTGCCGCCTACCGACATGACCATCGTGTGCCACACGTTGCCTTCAATGTAGATCGCCAAATCCGTCGTGCCGCCGCCGATGTCGCACACCACACAGCCCATCTCACGCTCGGTATCGGTCAATACCACTTCCGCCGAGGCCAACGGATTTAGCACGTACGACTCTACCTGCACGCCGGCGCTCTCCACGCACTTCGTCAAATTCGCCACCGAGGTCGAAGCCGCAGTGACGATATGCGCTTCCACTTCCAACCGAAAGCCGTGCATGCCCAACGGCGACCGCACGCCTTCTTGCCCGTCCACCGTAAAGCCGCGCGGAATGATGTGCAGAACTTCGCGGTTGTGCGGAATGGCTATGGCCTGCGCCGCGTCCAACGCGCGATCAATATCGTCTTGATCGATCCCGCGCTGGCCGGAGATGCCCACCACGCCGTTGCTATTCACCGACGAAATGTGCGACCCGGCCAGACTGACCAACGCCTGCCCGATCTCCATTCCCGACGTGCGCTCCGCTTTGGCCACCGCTTCGCGAATGGCCGCCCCGGCCTCATCCACATTGACCACCACGCCCTTCCGCATGCCCCGCGCAGGTTCAAGCCCAACGCCGAGAATCTCGAAGTCGTTCTCGTCCACCATTTCGGCGACCAGCGCGCACACCTTCGTAGTGCCAACGTCAATTGCGGTTAAGAGAGGCGCGTCCATAGTGTGTGGCCGACGGCGTATGGCTGATAGCTGATGGCCGATGGTTGGCAGCAACTTTCACGTATCATTTGCTGTCCGCCATCTGCCCTCTGCTATCCGCCATCTGCTACCTGCGGTAATACGGCGCATCCTTGTTCACCACGTTGATGATGGACGGGTGAATCCCTCTCGCCATCAAGTTCGCCACCAGCGTTTCGTAAACAGCCAATTTCACTTCCATGTCCGTGCCGGCGCCGAAGTAGCCGCGCCAGTTGCGGCCGTCTTGATACGACAGCCCGTTCACGGAGTCGTAATGCAACAACTCAATGTTCGAGCGCAGTTGTTTCAATTGGATCGCGCCTTCGATCACCGGCGCGGGAATGCGCGATTCGGTCGTCAGCGGGTTGGAGTCGTCGTCGGCCACAATTGGCACCAGGCCGGCGGCTTCGCCGCGCGTCGGGAACACTGCGCCGTCGCGCCCCACCCACATCGTTTGCCCGCCTTGCGACCAGGCCAGCACCGGCTCATCTTCGACCAATTCGATGTATACGTTGCTTGGCCAGACCACGTCTACGGTTGCCGATTGGATACCGGGCACGGCCTCGACGTTCTTTTTGATCTGCGCCGGATCGAGCCAAAAGATGCTGAGATAGTCCACGCCCGAAGCATTGTATATTTCCTCGCCCGGCACGTATCGCGCTCCGGCCAGGTTGATCGCGGTGATGAAATAATCCGGCGACATGAACGTGTGTATCAAGAACGAACTCAACACTATGACCATAGCCAGACTCGCCATCCGCCAACTCATTTGCACGTGGGGCAAAGGCAGAGCCACCGCCCGCAAACCGCCTGAGCGCGGCACGGCAACATTCCAGCGCGACGTGCGCTTGCTGGCGCGCGGGTTGGATATGCGGCGCGGCGTGCGCACCGCCGTCGGCGCGGCTTGCTCAACCGCCGCGCGCAGTTGACTCACCGTGCGCGCCGCCGGAACAGGCCGTTGAGTATCGCGCTGTTTCCGGCGCGCGCGAACGGTCTCGGCGCGAGTGGCCTGGCCAGTGTCGCTGATCGTGCGGCGCAACGTCGTCATTCGTTCACCTCGAAATTTCGCTCCGTGCGTTCCTTTTCTGCCTGTCGTTCCAAAGCCAATTCGATCAACCGATCGATCAATTCACTGTAACCGATGCCGCTGGCCTCCCACAATTTCGGGTACATGCTGATCTGCGTGAAGCCGGGAATAGTGTTGAGTTCGTTCAAGTACAGCTCTCCGTTATCCTTGTCGAGCAAAAAATCAACTCGCGCCATACCCGCCGCGTCAATGGCTTTGAACGCGGTGACGGCCAGTTGGGCGGCCCGCTTCGCCGTCGCCTCGTCAATCGGCGCAGGGATCAATAATTGCGAATGCTCGTCAACATACTTTGCCACGTAATCGTAAAACTCCCTTTCCGGCACAATCTCGCCCGGCACCGAGGCAATCGGATCGTCGTTACCCAACACGCTGATCTCGATCTCCCTGGCGTTGATCCCTTGCTCAACCAGCACCCGCCGATCCCACCGCGCCGACTCGCGCAATGCGGCTGGCAGTTCGCTCCGGTTGTGCGCTTTCACAATTCCCACCGACGATCCCAAGTTTGCGGGCTTGGTGAACATCGGGTAGCCAAACTGCGCTTCGGCTTTCGCCGCCACCGCTGGCGCGTCTTCTTCAATCTCACTCCGAAGCGCCACAATGTGTTTGGGGATAGGGATGTCCGCCGCTTGCATCACCGCTTTGAACACGCCCTTATCCATCCCCACTGCCGAGCCAACGACGCCCGCGCCCACGTAGGGCAAGTCAGCCAGTTCGAGCAGACCCTGCACCGTGCCATCTTCGCCGAACGTGCCGTGCAACAGCGGGAAGATCACGTCCAGTTCCACGATGGATGACAGTGTGATCGCGCGGCCGCTCGCTCGATCCGACACTTGCATCAAGGCGCGGTGCTGCGGCTCGCCCAGCAGAGCCGCCTCCGGCGCCTCGCCGCCGCTTTCCAAGGCGTGCATCGGATCATCGCCCGCGATCCACTTGCCCGATTTCGTGATGCCGATCAGCGTCACGTCGTATTTGTCTTTGTTAATCGCCTTCAACACCGATCGCGCCGACATCAACGACACTTCGTGCTCGCCGCTTCGCCCGCCGAAAATGATGCCGACTCGAATCTTTCGTCCCATGCGGTATACAGGTACACAGGTACACAGGTATACAGGTATACAGGTATACAGGTACTTGTCTACCTGTTTTCCTGCCTACCTGCTTACCTCAACATTGCCCGCCCCAATCGCCCACCAATTCGATCTCCAGCTCCAGTTCAACCGCAAATTTTTCGCGCACGGCGTTCTGTGCCAGCGCGATTAGTGAATACACATCCCTCGCCGTCGCCCCTCCCAAGTTCACGAAAAAGTTTGCATGTACCGGCGAAATTTCCGCCTTGCCGATCTTCGCGCCTTTCAACCCCGCCGCTTCGATTAAACGGCCCGCATGATCCCGCTGTGGATTTTTGAACATCGAGCCAATGCTGGCCCCAGGCGGTTGCGTGCGCTTGCGATGAGCGATAAAGCTCTCCAACTTGGCCTGTATTTGTTCGGGGTTGCCGCGCCGCAGTGTAAACTCGGCGGCCAGCACCACGCCGCGCCTACCGCTTTTCAAAGCCGATTTCCGGTAACTCAACTTCAACTCGGCGGGCGGCCAATCGCGTATCTCACCATTTCCTTGCAAGATCGTTGCCATGCGCAGAGACGAAGCAACGTCCGACCCGTGCGCCCCGGCGTTGCCGAACACCGCCCCGCCCACCGTCCCCGGCACCGTGGCCGCCCACTCCAGCCCGGCCGCCCCGCGCAAAATGCACTGCCGCGCCAACGTAGGCAGGCCTGCGCCCGACTCGGCGCGCACAATTATCACACTGCCGCGCTCCGCGAACGTAATTGCCTGGGCGCGGTTCTTGATCACCAATCCGCGAAAACCACGATCCGAGACCAGCACGTTCGACCCCGCGCCGAAAATAAAATACTTGATACCGAGATGATCCGCCTCGCGCACGGCGGCGGCCAACTCGTCCACCGAGTCCGCCGCTACGAAAAAGTCCGCCGGGCCGCCGATGCGCGCCGACGTGTGGCGGCTCAACGGCTCGCCTTCGCGCAGCCGTTCGCCGAACACCGCCCGCAACGCGCCGGCCACCGAAGGCCGCGCCGACGCTCCCCACCCCGTCGCCATCACTGCCACCTTTACAAACCTTTCACTACCCCGATCAAGCGAATCACTGTGGCCCGATCGACCGTTTTCATTCGCGGCTTCTCGTAGGCGCGCATGGGCGCAATGTTCACCGCCGCCACCGGCAGAACCAATATCGGCATCGGCGGAGCTTCCCTCGCAAACTGCCGATTCTGTTCCCGCCTCACTGCCTCATTGTTCATTGTTTCATTGTTCATTGCTTCATTGTTCATTGTTCATCATTCTCTTCAACACATCCTCGCCCACTTTGTTGACATCGCCCGCGCCCAGCGTGATCAAAACGTCGCCCGCCTTCATTTCAGCCAGCAGGGCTTCCGTAGTTTCTGCCAGCGTCGGCAAATAGCGCGCGTCGGGGTGAGTCATCTGCCGCACAATATCGTTGGCGTTCACCGAAGGATCAAACGCCTCGCGCGAGCGAAAAATGTCGGTGACCAATACGTGATCGGCGTCGGCGAAGCTGGCCGCAAAATCGGCCAACAGCGCCCGCGTGCGGCTGAACGTGTGCGGCTGGAACATGGCCCAGATTTTGCGACCCGCGTACCGCCGCCGCGCCGCCGCGAGCGTGGCGCGAATTTCGGTAGGATGGTGCGCGTAATCATCTACTATCGTGATGCCTTTTGCTTCGCCCTTCACCTCGAACCGCCGCCCCACGCCTCGAAACTCCGTTAGCGCGTTGCGAGCCGTGTTGAAGTCCACCCCCACCGCGTCTGCCGCCGCCAGCGCCGCCAAACTATTGGCTACGTTTTGCAAACCTGGCAAACGATTGCGCGCCAGCCCCACCGTTTTGCCGTCGTGCGTCACTACGAAATCGTTCCCGCCCGCGCCGTTGGATTGAACATCCTCGGCCTTCCACTGCGATCCGTTTTTCAAGCCATACCAAATGAGGCGCGTGCCGTTTTGCGCGGCAATGTCGCCAATCGCCTTTGCGCCGGGATCGTCGCAACAGGCAATCAACGCGCCGCCGTCAGAGATAAGCGCGACGAATTTTTCAAAAGCCTGGGCGTACGCTTCGCGTGTCGGGTAATTGTCAGGATGATCGTGTTCCACGTTCGTCACCACTGCCACATCGGGGCGCAGGCCTAAAAACATGCCGTCGTATTCGTCGGCCTCCACCACAAACGGCGCGCCCTGCCCGTGCCGGGCATTCACGCCCAAATCGCTTAACACGCCGCCGACGATGAAGGAGGGGTCGCGATCGGCGCGCAAGAGCAAATAGGCGATCAGCGCCGTCGTCGTCGTCTTGCCGTGCGTTCCGGCCACCGCTACTCCGGTGCGCCCGCTCATCAGTTGGCAGAGAAACTCGGAACGTTTCATCACCGGAATGCCTTGCGCTTTTGCCGCGAGCAACTCGGGGTTGTCGGCCGGTATTGCCGACGACACAATCACCGTGTCAGCCCCGGCCACGTTTTCAGCGCGATGCCCGATAGCGATCTTCGCGCCGCGCGCCGCCAGTTGATCCGTCATGGGCGAAGCGTGTGCGTCCGACCCCGATACGACGTGCCCGCTTTCGAGCAGAACCGTCGCAATGGCCGATAACCCCGCCCCACCGATACCGATCAAATGAATGTGTTTCACAAGAACACTACTATTACAAAAACAAACGCCAGCCCCACCGCAAAGTAGATATACGGCACGCCGATCACTTTAGGCGGCAGGAAGTTGATGAAGTTCTGCGCGAACGGCTCGATGGGCGCGGTGATGCCCGAAATGGGATACTGCGCCAAATGCAAGTAATACCAAAGCGTTCCGATGATCAAGTAGCCGTTGAGGGCCCCGATCACGATTCCTAGCACAATATCCTGAGTCTTCTCGCGCTTGCCTTTGCCCTGCAAGGCGCTTACTACCGCCGGAGTCTCGTAACCGAAAAATGCCAGCAAGATGAAAAAGGTCGCCCGGCCGACGAACTGCGCAATGGGCGGCTGGGCGGCGATGGCCGCCGACACTCCCGGCACGTACGCGGTGATGATGATGTCCAAGAACAACGCCAGCACCATGCTGAACATCACCAATATTTCCTTGGCCCAACCGCGCATCCCGCCGATAGTGGCAAAGATGATGAGCAACAGCCAGAAGACATTGATTAACGACATCATGGCGTGTGGCCCGCTAGCTGTAAAAGTTCTGCCGCAATGCGGTCCGACGCTTCCGGCACGGCCAATGCCCGCGACGCCGCCCGCATCGCCGTCATGCGGTCGGCATCTTGCAACAGTTCGCGGATGGTGGCCGATAATTTCATCTTCAAATCTTCGTCATTCAAACGCACCGCCGCGCCTCGCGCCGCCAAGAAATCGGCGTTCACTTTCTGATAGCGCCAGGCATGCGGGTAAGGCACGAGAATTGCACCCAACCCAAACATGGGAAACTCGCCCAACACACTCGCCCCGGCCCGCGACACAACCAGATCGGCGGCGGCGAAGGCCAACCCCATGTCCTCGTGCAGATACGGAAACGCATGATAATGTGCGCGCTGATCATCGGACAAAGCGGAACGCCGCGCTTGCACCGTCGGCCAGTCCAACTCGCCGCTGACGTGAATGATCTGAAAGTCTTTCAACAGATCATCGAGCGCATCGAGCAGAGCGTTGTTGATACTGCGCGCCCCGCGGCTGCCGCCGAAAACCAACACCGTCTGCCGCCCCTCCATCAACTCAAAATGCCGTTGTGCCTGCGCTCGCGCTTGCAACGCGCTCCTACCATCGTGGGAGCGGCCCGCGTGCTGTTCGCGGGCTGTGCCTGCAGCCGCGATCTCCGCCCGCACCGGATACCCCGTCACCAGGACTTTTTTGTTTGGAAAGTACGCCCGCGACTCTTCGGCGGTGACCGCTACCACTGCCGCGAACCGAGCCACCACCTTCACCGCCGCACCCGGCTCAATGTCGGGCAAGTAAACCAAAATCGGAACCCGCGCCAGCCAGCAAACAAGGGCGACGGGAATGGCCGTGTATCCGCCGGTGACGAACAACACATCAGGTTTGTAACGGCGGACGATGCGCGCCGCTTGCGCCGCGCCCCGCGCTAATTGGATCAGACCGGCCGCGCCACGCCACAGCCCCACGCCTACAACCTGCCCTGCCGGAATCGCCTCGAACTCGATCCCCTCGCGACTCACGAGTTCTCGTTCCATCCCACCGATAGAGCCTATCCACCGTACAGACGCGCCAGGGCGCACTTCCACCCTACTCGCGACTGCGAGTGCGGGATACACGTGGCCGCCCGTCCCGCCTGCTGTAATCAAAAGCCGCACGAGTTTTCCTCGGTATGCGTTCATCCGGGTTGTGGCGCGAAATGCTCAGCAACAATCCGACTCCGGCGAGCGTGACTACCAGCGACGACCCGCCGTAGCTGATCAACGGCAGAGCATTGCCCGCAAACGGCAGAGCCGCCACCATCACACCCATGTTGATAATCGCCTCGATGGCAATCCAAGCCGTGATGCCGGAGGCCAGAATGGCGCCCAGACTATCTTTGGCCGTAGCTGCGATCTTCGACCCGCGCCAGATCAATACGATGAAAAACGTGATCAATAACAGACAACCCACTAGCCCCAGCTCTTCGCCGATCACGGCAAAAATGCTGTCGGTGTGCGGCGTGGGCAGAGCTTGAAATTTCTGGTGGCTTTCACCCAGCCCTCTTCCGAAAAAACCGCCGTTGATAAAAGCGATGATGGCTTGCTGAACGTGCCACGACGTTTCGGTGATGTTCGTCAATCCGGCAAAGTATTCGGCGATTCGGTCGCGAGCCGTAGACGACGTGATCACGATGGCGTAACCGGCGGCGGCGCTGACGGCGGCGGCCAGCACGATCTGCAACAGGTCGGCTCCGGCCAAGAAGAACATGGCCGCACCCACCAGCACGATGGTCAGCGCCGCGCTAATGTCCGGCTGCCGCAGAACCAAGCCGGACAGCACGCCGACGACGACTCCATAGGGGATCAACCCATAGCCCAAGTCTTTTATCTTCTCGCCCTTCGACGTGAGCCATACGCCGAGATATACAATCGTCATCAACTTCGCCGCTTCGGACGGCTGGTAGGAGCCGTTGAACAGACCGCGTTGCGCGCCAAACGCGCGCGACCCGAAGAACAACACGGCGATCAACGCCGCGACCGTCAGGCCTAGAGCAGGCACGGCGAGTTTCTGCCAGAGGTGATAATCCACGCGGGCTACCACGGCCATAACCACCAGCCCGATCATCAACGACCGCACCTGCCGGAAGAAAACCGCCGTCGGCGAATCGTATTCGCGATACGACCAGTCGAACGTAGTGGAATACACCATCATCAACCCGAAGGCCACCAGCACGCCGACGACCAGAAGTAGTCCCCAGTCGAGATTGAGGGGGTTGGATTTTTTTCGAGTCGAGACTTGAGTTGAAATTGTCATAGCCCCTTCACCATCTCTTTGAACCGTTCGCCGCGTTCGGCGAAATCCTTGAACTCATCGAAACTCGTGCAACCCGGCGAGAGCAAGACCACATCGCCCGGGTTAGCTATCTCCGCCGCCTTCTGCACGGCATCGGCCAGCTTGCCGCACGTCTCCACGCGGATCAACTTCGGCGCGCGCTTGTAACGCCGCTCGTCAACGGTTTCGTTCTCCGCTTCGGCGGCCCCGGCAATCAAACCGGCGGCTTCGCCAAAGACGATCAGCGCCTTGACGCGCTGTCGAGCCAGGCGCATCAACTCGCCCCACGGCAGTTTTTTGTCGCGCCCGCCCAAGAGCAAAATGATCGGCTCGTCGAACGAACGGATGGCCGCAATCACGCGCTCGGGAGCGGTGGCAATCGAGTCGTTGTACCATTTGACGCCGGTCAACTCGCGCACCAGTTCAAGCCGGTGTTCCACGCCCGTAAAATTGTTAATCGCTTCGCGCATGGCTTCGGGCGAAACACTCGCCGCCCCGGCCAGCGCGCACGCCGCCAACACGTTCAGCACGTTGTGCGCACCGCGAAGTTTGATCTCGCTCTCCGCGCACACAACTTGCTCGCGCCCGTCGTCGCGCAGAATGATATTGCCGCCCCGCAGAAAAGTCCCGGCGCTCACTTCCTCTTCCGCGCTGAACCACAACACGCGCCCCGGCGCTAGGTTTGCCAGCGCGCGCGCGTTGGCGTCATCGCGCCCCAGAACGGCGATGTCGTTCGCGCCTTGATGCAGAAGAATGTGGCTCTTCGCCTTGATGTAAACGTCCATCGTGCCGTGCCGATCCAAATGGTTCGGCGTAATGTTCAGCACACCCGCAATGTGCGGCGATGTGGTCATGATCTCCAGTTGAAAACTGGAAAGCTCCATCACCGCCAGATCGTCCGCCTGCATCCGATCAAGATCGGCAATCAACGGGTTGCCGATGTTGCCGCCGACCCAAACGCGGCCTATCCCTGTTGGCCGATGGCTGATAGCTGATGGTTGCGATCCGCCATCTGCTATCTGCCATTCGCTACGCGAAGCGGCCATTCGCCCTACCAGCGTCGTCGTCGTCGTCTTTCCGGCCGAGCCGGTAATGCCCAACACCTTGCACGGCGCGGCGTCGAGAAAAATCTGAGCGTCGTTGGATATTGGAACACTTCGACGGGCGGCCTCCTGGGCTAGCGGCACATCGGCGGGGACACCGCCGGAGAGGCACAGGAGGTCCGCGCC
>CAYYCF010000057.1:0-1619 GCA_964470235.1 uncultured Anaerolineales bacterium
GGAAACAAGTAGACAAGGAAACAAGTAGACAAGGTTGGCCTGTGTACCTGTGTACCTGTCCACCTGTTTGCTGGAGACTAAATTATGCGTGTACCACTGAGTTGGCTCAAAGACTTTGTCAAAATCAACATCACTCCCGAGGAACTGGCACGCAAGTTGACCTTTGCCGGGCTGGAGGTTGAAGAGATCGAATACGTCGGGTTACCGATGCCGAAGAACGCTGCCGAGGGACTTCATTCGCAGTGGCGTCAGGAATTCAAGATTTCGGGCATCGCGTGGGATCGGGACAAGATCGTCGTCGCCCAGATTCTGGAAGTGATGCCGCACCCCAACGCGGATCGGCTCACGCTGCTGCGGTTGGATTGGGGCAGCCGGAAAGAAGAAACCGTTTTGACCGGCGCGCCGAATCTATTTCCATATAAAGGGCTGGGGCCGCTGCCCAAACCGATCAAGGCCGCCTACGCCAAAGAAGGCGCGACCTTGTACGACGGCCACAAGCCGGGGCGCGAATTGATGACGCTGAAACGGGCAAAGATTCGCGGCGTCGACTCCTATTCGATGGTGTGTTCCGAAAAGGAACTGGGCATCAGCGACGAGCACGAGGGCATCATCCTTCTCGACGACGACGCCCCCGTTGGCGTGCCGCTGGCCGAATACATTGGCGACGTGGTGTTCGAGGTGAAAATCAACCCGAACATGGCGCGGGACGCAAACATGCTCGGCATCGCGCGCGAAATTGCCGCGCTCACCGGGCAAAAGCTCAAGCCGCCTTCCTTTGAAGTAGCGCAGGCCGGTGTTTCGTTGAAAAGCAAAGTGGCCGCTGATATTCGCGAACCGGAATTGAATCCGCGTTTTACCGCCATGTTGATCGGCGAGGTGAAGATCCGCGAATCGCCCTATTGGATGCAACGCCGTTTGCGGTTGGCGGGCATGCGGCCGATCAACAACATCGTGGACATCACGAATTACGTGATGCTCGAAGTGGGGCAACCGTTGCACGCCTTCGATTACGACGCGCTGGTGAAACGCGCCAAGGGCAAACCGCCGACGATCATCACTCGTTTGCCCAAAGCGGGCGAACACTTGACCACGCTCGACGGCGCGGATCGCAAACTCGACTCGTTCACGATTCTGGTGACGGACACGGCCGGCGCGCTGTCTATCGGCGGCGTGATGGGCGGCGGCGAGTCGGAAGTGTCCAACGCGACAAAGACTGTCTTGCTCGAGGCGGCGGCATGGAACTTCATCAACATCCGGCGCACGGTGCAGGCGCAGGGTTTGCAATCTTCGCAGGCGGGCTACCGTTTCAGTCGCGGCGTGCATCCGGCGATGGCCGAGCGCGGGTGCAAACGCGCCGCCGAGATGATGCGGAAGTTGGCCGGCGGCACGGTCGCCAAAGGCATGGTGGACGTTTACCCGCGCAAACCCAAGCGAGCGTCGGTGGACCTCAACGAAAACGACGTCGAGCGCATTCTCGGCGTCCGGATTCCGATCAAGAAGGTCGTCAAGATTTTGGAGTCGCTCGAATTTGAGTGCGACATGCTCACCGGCACACGCGAACCGACGGTTCGCGCCCTCGCGCCGGATCACCGCCTGGACATCGGCGCGGGGGTGATCGG
>CAYYCF010000057.1:1719-11514 GCA_964470235.1 uncultured Anaerolineales bacterium
CGGTTCGCGCCCTCGCGCCGGATCACCGCCTGGACATCGGCGCGGGGGTGATCGGACAAGCCGACGTGATCGAGGAGGTCGCGCGCGTCTACGGTTATGAGCGTATCCCCGAAACGCAAATCGGCGACACGACGCCGCCCCAGCGCGCCAACCTTTCGCTGGAGCGCGAGGAGTGGGCGCGCGATATTCTGGCCAATGTGGGATTACAGGAAGTGGTGACGTACCGGCTGACGACGCCGGAACGCGAAGCGCTGTTGATGCCGCCCGGCGTGACGAAAGATGATCGCTCGTACGTCACGATTACGAACCCGATTGCGGCAGAACGATACGCGATGCGGCATTCGGTGTTGGCCAGTGTGATGGAAGTGGCGGCGAGCAATTTGCGATTCAGGGATCGGGTGGCGATTTTTGAGATCGGCGCGGTGTACATTGCGAAACCTAAACCCACTCCCTCCAGTCCGCTGCCTCTGCCGGACGAGCCGCGCCGATTGGCCGTGGTGCTCACCGGTCCGCGCGAGCCGCAAGGTTGGCAAGCGGCAGACATGGGGCCGATGGATTTCTATGATCTCAAGGGCGTGGTTGAGTCCCTGGCGAGCGGTTTGCATTTGCCGGGAGTCAACTTCGAGCAGGGCGACCATCCATCATTCCGGCCGGGACGCACGGCGCAGTTGGTTGTAAGCGGTCGAGGAGCCGGGTGGATGGGCGAATTGCATCCGCTGGTGGCCGAAGCGTACTTGAAGTTGGCCGGCGCGCCTGGATATAGCGCGCCGATACTCGCGGCGGATTTCGATCTGGAGTTGATGCTGGCCTCTGTGCCATCGCGCCATATCACGTCGGGCGTGTCGCGCTTCCCGCCGGTGGTGGAGGATATTGCGTTGATTGTCGACGAGGGGATGGCGGCCTCCCGCGTGGAGTCGCTCATCCGAGAAACCGGCGGCGCGGTGCTGGCCGATGTCCGGTTGTTCGATCGGTTCAAAGGCGATCAGATCGGCGCGGGCAAAAAGAGTCTCGCCTATCGGTTGACGTATCAGGCGGAAGACCGCACGTTGACCGACGTGGAGGCCGCGAGCCTGCGCGAGAAGATTGTGCGCCGGGCGGCAGAGGTGTTGGGCGCGGAGTTGCGGGGATAGAATGCAGTAAGCAGAATGCAGTCGGCAGATGGCAGTTGGCAAAAGGCAGCCATCCTCCCACTGCCTACTGCCCACTGCCTACTGGAATTGCGTTCTCTGCCCGTTCCATTGTCAGCGCGGAGAGTTGCGCGACGATGGCCAGGAGGGCGAAATCGGCTGGAGAAAATTCTTTGCCGTCCGACTTGTTGAGCGCGGTGAGCACGCCCATTATTTTGCGCGGCGTGGCCAGCGGGGCGCACATGAACGAGTGTGTGCTGAAGTCGAATTGTTCGTCTACGGTGGGCGAGAAGCGCGGATCGTTGCGGGCGTTGGCGATGATGACGGGTTTTCCGTTTTGCGCCACCCAACCCACGAGGCCGATGCCGGGCGGCAGGCGGAAGTTGGTTATCTTTTCGCTCGACGCGCCGTGCACCACGGTGAACACCAGTTCGCGCGTGTCCTCGTCAATGAGGATGAGCGAACCAGCGGTGGCGTCAATGGCCGTGAGCGCCGATTCCAAAATGCGGTCGAGCAGGCCAATGACACTCGTTTCGGCGTTGACGGTGTTCGACAAGTCGAGCAGAGTCTCTAGCACCTTAAGCACACGTTGAAGTTTGGCGTTCTCTTTTTTCAGATCGCGGTTATCTTCTTGCAGTCGCGCGTTTTCCATCTGCAAGAAACGTAAGGTGTCGCGGATATCAGAACTCATCGTGTGTCATCCCCCAAACGCCCAAGATTCTATTGGTTTCTTCTCAGATTGTAGCATTAAGCCAATAAAGGACAACCGGGAGATATGAACATCTACTTTTCGTGTTCGATAACGGGCGGACGAAACGATCAGCCGATTTACGCCGCCATTGTAGACACTCTGTTGGCGAACGGCCACACCGTGCCGACCGCACACCTGGCCCGGCCGGAAGTGGTGGCCGATGAAACCGCCGTCTCGCCGGAGGAAGTGTACAATCGCGACATTGCCTGGGTGGACGAATGCGACGCGGTGGTGGCCGAAGTGAGCACGCCCTCGCACGGCGCGGGATACGAGATCGCTTACGCGCTCATGACGGGCAAGCCGGTATTGTGTTTGGCAAAGGCCGGCGTGAAAGTGTCGAAGATGATCACCGGCAATAGCATGGCGAAGATGAAGTTTGTGCGATATGGCGACGCGGCAGAAGCGGTGAAAAAGGTGGAGGAGTTTCTGAAATGATTCTCAAAAACCTTTGGCGGCGAAAGACGCGCACGTTTCTCACCGTGCTGGGCATCGCCGTCGGCGTGGCGGCGGTGGTGGCGCTTTCCGCGTTTGGCGAGGGCATCGCCACCGGGTTCGAGACGATGTTCTCGTCCTCCGGCGCGGATTTGACGGTGGGGCAGAAGGACGCAGTGATGCTGCTCATCAGCGCGGTAGACGAAAGCGTGGGCGACGAGATCAAACAAATACCTGGTGTAACCGAGGTGACAGGGACGGTCATCGGCATCGTGCAATTGGCCGAGTCGCCGTATTTCGTCGTGATGGGTGAAGACACGCGCGGCTCCGGAATGCAGCATTACCGGATCGTCGAAGGCAAGCCGATCACCGGGCGCAAACAGATTCTGGTGGGCAAGCTCACCGCCGAAAACTTCGACAAGAAGGTCGGCGGCATTTTTCGCATCAACGAAGTGACGTATCGCATCGCCGGCATTTACGAAACGGGCGTGAGTCTGGAAGACGGCGGCGCGGTGATGAGTTTGAGCGACGCGCAGCGCGCTTTCGACAAGCGCTATCAGGTCAACTATTTCAACATCAAAATCAAAGACCCGCGCCGCATTGACGCCATCAGGAATGAAATCGAATCGCGCTGGAAGGATTTGACCGCCACCCGCTCCGGCGAAGCCACGCGGCAGGCCGAGGCGATGGACCTCTACCGGTCGTTTGGGCTGTTTCTTGGAATCTTCGCGGCGCTCGTCGGCGGATTGGGCATGATGAACACCACACTGATGAGCGTGATGGAACGCACGCGGGAGATCGGCGTCCTGCGCGCGCTAGGCTGGCGGCGGCGGCGGATCGTGGCCATGATTCTGGGCGAGACCTTCGTGTTGTCTGTTCTCGGCGGTTTGCTCGGAATCGCGCTGGGCTACGGCCTGACCGAAATGACAAAGCTGGCGCCGTCAGTCGAGTCGTTGTTGAAGGGGGTGTTCACGCCGGCCATCTTCATTCAAGCAATGGCTATCGCGTTACTGCTTGGCGCGATCAGCGGCGCCTACCCGGCGTGGCGCGCGGCGCAACTGTCGCCGGTGGAAGCAATGCGCTACGAAAGCGGCGCGGGCGGCAACTTAAGCGTGAGGGCGGGGAAGGTAGCGCGTTTGTTCGGCGGCGCGCTGCGTAATCTTCTGCGAAGGCCGACGCGCACGTTGGTCACGGTGATCGGCATTGGCATCGGCGTCGGCTTCATCGTCTCGTTGATCGCCATGACGGAAGGTTTCATCGTCACGTTCACTCAGCTCGCCAGCGCCGGACAGGCCGACTTGATGGTTGAGGATGCCAATGCGTCCGACTTGTCGCTCTCGGTGATAGAGGAGCGGGTGGCCGACCGGCTGGCCGCGCAGCCCGAAGTGAAATCGGTCTCGAAAATAATCTTGGGCGTTTCGAGCGCGCCGGGCCTGCCGTATTTCATGATTTTCGGACTCGATCTGCGCGAGGAGCACATCAAGCATTATCGGATCACCGAGGGGCGAATGCTTCAGCGGTCGGGCGAGCTTATCATCGGCAAATTCGCGGCGGCCAGTCTCAAGAAAACCGCGGGCGACACGCTCCGCATTGTCGGCTCGACGTTCAAGATCGTCGGCGTTTACGAAAATGGCTCGACGTACGAAGACGCGAGCGGCACGGTGTCGCTCAAGGATGCGCAGGGCCTATTCAACAAACCGCGCCAAGTGTCCTTTCTGGCCGTCGCGGTCAACGATCGCTCTCGCGCCGACGAGATCGCGGCCAGCCTCGAAAGCAGATTTCCAGAATTGTTGATTGCCAAGTCGTCCGCTTTTGTCAACCGCATACAAGATTTTAAGTCAACGTATGCCATGCTCGACGCGCTGGTGGCGATCACGATGGTTGTGGGCGGCATTGTGATGATGAACGCGATGCTGATGACGGTGTTCGAGCGCACGCAGGAGATCGGCGTGTTGAGGGCTTTGGGCTGGAAGCGGCGGCGCATCATTCGCCTGGTGCTGGCCGAATCGCTCGCGCTCAGCCTGGTCAGTTCGATTGTCGGTGTGGCTTTGGGCGCAACGCTCAATTATCTGTTCATGCTCGAACCGTCCATGGGGAAATTCCTTGTGCCTGTCTATTCGCCCGGCGTGTTTCTCCAAGTTGCGGCGCTGGCGTTGGTGTTGGGCGGCGTCGGCGGGTTGTATCCGGCGTGGCGCGCCGCGGGGCTGAGGCCGGTGGAGGCGTTGAGGTATGAGTAAGGTTTTTGTTGTTCAAACGATTGATCTGGTGAAGACGTATGGCGACGGCGCGGAAGTGCGCGCCCTCGACGGAGTGACGCTGAGCGTGCGCGCGGGCGAGTTCATTTCCATCGTCGGGCCGTCCGGCTCGGGTAAGTCCACTTTGCTGAACTTGCTCGGCGCGTTGGATCGCCCGACGAGCGGCGACGTGATCGTCAACGGCGCGTCGTTGTCGCAAGTGCGCGATCTGGATCGCTTTCGCAGCCGGACGGTCGGGTTTGTTTTTCAAACGCACAACTTGATCCCGACGCTGACGGCGCGTGAAAATGTTGAAGTGCCGATGTACGAATCCACGTTGAGCGGCCACGACCGCCGCGCCCGCGCCGACGAATTGCTGGAGATCGTAGGCTTGAACGCGCGGATGAACTTCCTGCCGAACCAGCTCTCCGGCGGCGAGCGTCAGCGCGTGGCTATTGCCCGATCGTTGGTCAACCGTCCGGCCATTGTGCTGGGCGACGAGCCGACGGGCAATCTCGATTCAAAGAACACGGCGGAGATTATGAACCTGCTCTCTGAGTTGAATCGGGCGCAGGGGACGACGCTGATTGTGGTGACGCACAACACCGAAGTGGCGCGGGCGACGCGGCGGATCATCACACTGCGCGACGGCAAGATTCAAAGCGACGTGGCAGTGAAAAGCGCGATTGAAAGCGACTTGATCGGCTTGAAGAGCTCGGCGCTGGGGCAAGCGATTTTGCAGAACGACGGCCTGCCGGAGGAGTTGAAGGAGATTGCGCCGATGTTACGGAAGGTGTTGGAGAGAGTGTGATTTGAAGGCTACAAGAGTTTGCGGAATTCTTCAATGCTGAGTTCGGCATCGCGGAGAATAGCGCGTAGAGTTCCGGTCGGCAGATCTCGTCCTTTGTGAACCGGCACGGTCACGCGTTTACTGTCCGACGTTCTGCGCAAGTGGAGGTGACTGCCCCGTTGTCGTTGTTCCTCAAAGCCGACTCGTTTCAGCGCGCGGATCAACTGTTGGGCATCGACACGGGGAAGCTTGTCGCTCATGCGGCAATTGGCACAGACAGACGAGTGATCAACAAAGGCTCAGGCTCGACGGGGACAGGCTCGCCATCGTCGATCATGCTTTCGATATGGAGCTCAATTGCCTCGGCGATATTTGCGCGGGCCTCATCAACCGTATTCCCAAAACTGTGGCAGCCAGGAAGCGCGGGGACAAATGCGTGAAAAGCGTCATCGTCCGGTTCGATAACGATAGTGAAATTGTAGGTGGTCATTTCTCTACACCTCGTCTTCAAAGTATACTACCGTTGACTCTCGAGTGCGTTCATCACCACCCCCAGCACATCCTCCTGTAATTCATTAACTCCCCTATCCGCATTTAGCACCCGCCATCGCTCCGGCTCCGCCTTCGCCAGTTCAAGAAATCCATCTCGTACACGCTTGTGAAAGGCCAGGGCGTAATCGTCAAGCCGATTCCACTCAACGCCGTTGGTTTGGCGGCGGCGCAGGCCGCGCTCTGGATCAATGTCCAACAGCAGAGTCAGGTCGGGCGCGAGGGAGTCGGTCGCCAGCGCGGTGACGGCGCGGATCGTCTCCAGTGGGATGCCGTGGCCGTATCCCTGATAGGCCAGAGATGAATCGTAATAACGGTCACAGATCACAATACCGCCCCCGTCCAAATGGGGGCGTATTTTTTCGCGGACAAGTTGCGCGCGCGCGGATGAGAACAGCAAAAACTCGGTGGCCGGAAACATGGATTTGTTTTTCATATCCATGAGAATTTGCCGCACCTGTTGGCTGATCTCCGTGCCGCCCGGCTCGCGGACACTCAAAACATTATGGCCGAGCGACACAAGATACCCGGCCAATAGCTGGCATTGGGTGGATTTGCCGGAACCTTCGGGGCCTTCAAGGGTGATAAAGAAACGCAAGCGCAAAAAAATCCCAAATCCCAAGACCCAAATCCCAAACATGCGCTCTCTTGGGATTTGGAAGTTGGGATTTGGGATTTTTCTCATTCCCTAAAAATTCTCACTCTGCGATACGGCTCCTTGCCGTACGAGTGCGAGACGAGATTTGCCTCGCGCGCCAGGTCGTGCTGGCGGCGGCGGACGGGCGCGGCTTGCGGCGACAGATCCACCGTGCGCGATCCATTCAGCACGGCCTCAATGGCCGATTGTGTTTCGCGCACTGCTTGACTCACGGCGTCTTCGCCCGGCTCAACTTCCGTGTCGAGGTCGAACACTTCGGCCAGGAAGTTTTCCATTTGGGTCATCGTGTTCGAGCGCAAGACGTAAATGGGCAGGCCGCGCTCTTCGGCGTCGGTGATGGGGCGCTGGTGACGGCGATAATACGTTTTGAGCGTGACCAGGGCCTGCGCCGCCGCCACGTCGTCCACCACGTTCAACGGCAAGCGCAACCGCCGCGCGGCCTGTTCGAGCCGCTGGCGCGTGAGGCCGTAGGCGTAAATGCTCACCGGCAAGTGTGACGGCGGGCGCGCGCCGCTGGCCGATACCGTGGAGGGGTGACGCGCCGCCGACGGATCGAATGGCATGCGGTCGCCTGGCTCGGCGCGCGAGCGGATGTCCACGCCTCGGCCATTCGACGGCTTCCGCCCTGGCGCCGGGGGCGCGGCGGCCTCGATATGCGTCTCGCCTTTTTCGTCAGTATACCGTCGTTCGGTCGGCATGGGCCGCCCGCGCAAAATGCTGTCTACAGCGGCGGCCACGTCGTTGTGAATGACCAGCTTCTCGCGCTCCTGGATTTCGATCAGCACGTGGAAAGTCGGCGGAGCGCGGCGCTCCAGCACCGTCTTTTGCGTGCCGCGCCGCCGCGCTTCTTCGTCGGAGAGCGTGACCGATTCAATTCCGCCGACCAGATCGGCCAGTGTGGGATTGAGCAGAATGTTGTCGAGCGAGTTGCCGTGCGCCGTGCCGATCAACTGCACACCGCGCTCGGCAATGGTGCGGGCGGCGGCGGCCTCCAGTTCGCGCCCAATCTCGTCAATGACGATCACTTCGGGGTTGTGATTCTCGACCGCTTCGATCATCACTTCGTGTTGGAGGTTGGGCTGGGCCACCTGCATGCGGCGCGCGCGCCCCACCGCCGGGTGCGGCACGTCGCCGTCGCCGCCGATCTCGTTGGAGGTGTCCACGATCACGACGCGTTTCTTTTCGGCCAGGATGCGCGCGGCCTCGCGCAACATTGTGGTTTTTCCGATCCCCGGGCGCCCCAACATCAAAATGCTTTTGCCCGACTCGATCAGGTCTTTGATGATGTCGGTTGTGCCGTACACGGCGCGGCCCACGCGGCAGGTGAGGCCGACGATGTGTCCACGCCGGTTGCGGATGGCCGAGATGCGGTGCAGGGTGCGCTCGATTCCGGCGCGGTTGTCCGCGTCCACTTCGCCGATGCGGCTGACGATGGCGTTGATGTCGTCGTGAGTCACTTCAGTGTCGGTCAGGCGCACTTCGCCGTCTACGTAACGCGCGGTCGGCACGCGCCCCAGATCGAGGATCACTTCCAGCAGATCGTCGGTGCGGTTGGCGGCGGTCAGGGCCGCGCCGATGGCGGGCGGCAGAATGATCAGGAGATCGTGAAGGTCGTCGGTGATTCGTTTTTGCATACTATTGTGATTTTATCATCTGACTCGGGACTTTGCTCCCGGCGATGACGGGCAGAGGTTTGAATTCCGGTTCACCCACGCGGACGGCCAGACGTTTGACCATGACCGCTTGTTCGCCCCAGGCCTCAAATCCAAGATCGGTCAAAGGCGAACGCAGCCAATCTTGATGGGAACGGACGCACACATAAATCGGGACAGGTGTTGTGTTGCGCTCGGTGATACGCCGCACCAGATCGGCGAGCAGCACGGCGCTGTGATCGAAAACGCCGGGATGCAAATACGGCTGAACCCAAATGCCCAACGGGCCGCGCTTCACGTCGAAGTACGCGACGTACTCTCCGTTTTCCTCTAAAACATAACCATGCGAATAACGCGGCGGTGGCGGCTCCACTTGCTGGATGAGGCGGGGGACGGTGTTGGCGTAGAGCGTGCGAATACCAAAATTGTCGACGCTCTGTTGCGGGCGCAATCGCGTAGCGGCAGCGGGCGGGCGTAGCTCGGCGAGTTTCCAGATATCTTGTCGGGCGTAAATCGCAAAACCGAAGCGGCGCAGAATTTCGAACTCCGCGCCTTTCTCGTTCACTTCGGCTACCAAATTATGCGCGCCGCGCGAAGCGGCATCGGCAGTCAAACATTCCAACAACGCGTTCCAGGCGGCATCGTCGGCGCGGCCAGGAGCGATAAAATTCAATCGCGCGTGTTCGTCGCCGGAGTGAAAACGGATCTGGCCGAACGCGCCGTCGCCGTTGTTTTGGCCTTTGCGGCACACGAAGGTGGGCGAGCCGATGCCAGGCGCGAGGAAGGCCATGAGCGCCGCTTGTAGCACGTGCGGGCCGCGCGTCAACGCGGCTTCGGTATCAAAGCAGACGCCTTGCTCCGAGAGCCGGTGGACGAAACCGAAATCACGCCAGTCGAATGGGCGAACCATGTCACACTTGCCCGGCGGCGATGTTCACGAAGTATTGATGGAATCTTCCATCCGCCGTCAGTTCCGGATGGAATGACGTGGCGAGAAGATTCTTTTGACGCGCCGCCACGATGGCGCCCGTTTCGAGTTTCGCCAGCACTTCGACGCCCGAACCGACACTCGCGATGAGGGGGGCGCGAATGAAGATCGCATGGAAGAGGCGGGCATGGCCGTTGCCATCGCGAGTGATGGCCGGGATGTCGAGATCGCTCTCGAAACTGTCTGTTTGCCGGCCAAAGGCGTTGCGCTGAACGGTGATGTCCATTAATCCGAGCAAAGGTTGTGGGCCGCGCGCGTCCTTTGACAAGAAAATCGCGCCGGCGCACGTTCCCCAAATGGCGCGCGTCTCGCCGAACTCGCGCAGTGGCTCGATCAATCCGTAGGTGACGGCCAGCTTGCCGATGGTGGTGGATTCGCCGCCGGGGATGATCAAACCGTCCAGCCCGATCAGGTCGCCCGGCAGACGCACCTCGGAGGCCGCCGCCCCCAGTCGGCGTAGTGTTTTGATGTGTTCGTGAAAGTCGCCTTGCAAAGCCAAAACGCCGATGTTCATTCTTGTTTCGCCGCGTTGTTGTACATCTGCCACGTCGCCGACCAGTCAAACCAATCCATTTCGTCGCCTAGTTCGCCGCTCTCGAATTTCTCAAAGAACT
>CAYYCF010000058.1:0-3215 GCA_964470235.1 uncultured Anaerolineales bacterium
GCGCGCCTTTCTTTCGAGCGATAAACCGCCGTCCAGAACGGCGCCGCCGGAAGTTTTCCCCCGATCCAGATCGCGATCACGGCAATTAGGTTGCAGGCGAAGCCCGTCCAGATCATCTGCCGCGCGCGGGCATAACCGTACACTTCTTGGAAACGATCAGGCAGGTGACGAAGACGGCGCCGATTGCCGGATACCAGTGATATGTTTTGGTCATGGAGATTGGGAAGCAGATAACGCTGACTTTTTTCTCTTGATCCGCGTAGACCCGCGTTCATCTGCGTTCTATTTTCTTCGCCCTTTTTTGTACTCGGCCCGCACGGAAATCGCAATGCCGCCGCGCACGCCAAAATCAGCCACCACCTCGCACCACTTGGGCGCGAGAGCTTTCACCAGGTCGTCGAGAATGGTGTTGGTAACGTGTTCGTGGAACACACCTTCATTTCGGTACGACCAGAAGTACAACTTGAGCGATTTCGACTCGACGATCTTTCTATCAGGGATGTAGTTGATCGTAATTTTGGCAAAGTCCGGCTGGCCGGTGGCCGGGCACACGCAGGTAAATTCCTCGGTGGTCAGCGTCACCACGTAATCGCGCTCTGGGTGGCGGTTGGGAAATGTCTCTAGTTTTTTGCCAGGTTTGGCGCCCCGGCCCAACAATGTCAAGCCGGACAAATCGTTCTTAGGTGTTGTCATGGGAAAGTCTCCAATCAACCTCAATTGTACCCATAATCCCGGCCTGGGGCGAACGCCTCTTAATTGTTCAAAACATTGAGCAAGTGAAAACAGACAAATACCTGACAGGTCTTGGCTATTTGGTAAAATAACTGTATTTCTGGTACAGCCGTTTGCGCCCGCGATGGCGGCGACGTTCGTAAATATTGAACATGGAAATATCTATCTTTCTAAAAGGCCTCCTCCTCGGCTTCTCTATCGCCGCGCCGGTCGGGCCCATCGGCGTGCTGTGCATCCGCCGCACGTTGGCCGAGGGGCGGGCGTCCGGTTTCGTGTCCGGGTTGGGCGCGGCCACTGCCGACGCATTCTACGGCGGCATTGCCGGATTCGGCTTGGCCTTCATCTCTAGTTTTCTGATCGGCCAGCAATTCTGGTTCAAGTTGATCGGCGGCGGATTCCTTTGTTATCTCGGCGTCAAAACCTTCCTGTCGAAACCGGCAGACCGGGCCGCCTCGGCGGCGGGGACGGGATTGATCGGCGCGTACGCCTCCACCGTTTTTCTCACCCTCACCAATCCCGCGACCATTCTATCGTTTGTAGCCGTCTTCGCCGGACTGGGCATTGCCAGCCGCGGCGGTGATTACGTTTCGGCGGGGACGCTCGTGTTGGGAGTCTTCCTCGGCTCGGCGCTGTGGTGGCTGCTCCTCAGCGGCGGCGTCAGTTTGTTTCGCGGAAAATTTGATGCCCGCGCAATGCAGTGGGTCAACAGAATCTCCGGCGCGATCATCGGCGCGTTCGGGGTGATCGCGCTTCTCAGCCTCATCCGATTGAACCACTGATTACACTGATTTCACAGATTACGGATTGAAAAAAATTCGTGTAATTCGTGAAATCTGTGGTTTCGATTTTTGTTCATGCTTTGCTACGCCGATCACCGCGCCCACCTCGACACGATCCTCCGCGCCGCGCTCAAAGCCGCCGACCCGGCAGAGGCCGTGCGACGGCACTGGCCTGAGGTTGAACTCGGCGCGGCAGAGCGAGTCTTCGTCGTCGGCGCGGGCAAAGCGGGCGCGACCATGGCCGCCGCCGCCGCCGATCTCCTCGGCCCATGGCTCGTAGGCGGCATCGTTGCCGTCCCCGCTTCTTCCCTTGCGTCGGGCCTTGCGCCGCAGACGCCTCACGTGTCACGCCTCACGCATCACGATTCGTTGCAATGCTCCTCTTCGAGTCGCATCACTTTCATCCCCGCCGGTCATCCTCAACCCGACTCGGGAAGTTTGCAAGCCGGCGAAGCCATTGCCGGATTGCTGAACGCGCAGGCTGGAAAGCCTGCGGCTACAACCGCTGGAATCACCGAGCGCGATCTGGTGCTGGCTTTGTTTTCCGGCGGCGGGTCGGCGCTGATGGAATTGCCGGTGGCCGGTGTCACGCTTGAAGCTCTGCAATCGCTGAACGATCAACTGCTTCGCAGTGGCGCGCCGGTTACCGATCTCAATTGCGTGCGCAAACACCTGTCGCGGATCAAGGGCGGCGGGCTGGCGCGGCTGGCCGCTCCGGCGCGCATCATCGCCCTCATACTTTCCGACGTGATCGGCGATCCGTTGGACGTGATCGCGTCCGGCCCGGCCGTTCCCGACCCGACTACCGTCGCCGACGCGCAGGCGATATTGAGCCAGCGCGGGCTGGGGCAAATGCCCATCGCGTCTGCTTTGCGCGAAACGCCTAAACCCGGCGATCCGATTTTTGAGCGCGTGACGAATATCTTGATCGGCTCAAACGCAATGGCGCGCCAAGCCGCCGCCGACGCCGCGCGCGGGCTGGGGTTTGAAGTTGAAACGCCGGAGTTGGTTGTCGAAGGCGAAGCGCGCGCGTGGGGGGAGAGGCTTGTGGCGAGTCGCGGTTTTCCGACCGCAGAGGGCGCGGAGAACGCGGAGAAGGCAAATGAAAACTCAGCGCACTCCGTGTTCTCTGCGGTGAGCAATGACAAAACTAGCGCCGTGATCCTGGGGGGTGAAACAACGGTGACGGTTCGGGGCAACGGCCTGGGCGGGCGCAATCAGGAATTGGCATTGGCCGCCGCGCTTGAGTTGGATGGAATGAGGGAACGGATCGTCATTGCCAGTGTCGGCACGGACGGCATTGACGGGCCGACTCCGGCGGCGGGGGCGTGGGCCACGCCCGACACCGCCGCCCGCGCCCGCGCGCTGGGACTCGACGCGGCGGCGATGCTGGCGAACAACGACTCCTATTCGTTCTTCGCCGCGCTGGGCGACTGCATCCTCACCGGCCCGACGGGGACGAATGTGAATGATCTTGTGATTGTGTTGACGTATCGCGATTAAACACGAAAACGTCAAGCGTCGTTGCATGGACGTTTGACGTTTTTCGTTCGACTGACGAATCGCGCGCTAACCGTTTTGCAGGCGCAAGCGCCGGGCCAGCACCAGCACCGCCACCAGAACGATGGCCGCAATGAACAGGCCTGGCGCGGCCACTTCGTCGGCGAAGCCGGTGTTGGGCAGCGCGGTGGGCGTCGGCGTGCG
>CAYYCF010000058.1:3315-11459 GCA_964470235.1 uncultured Anaerolineales bacterium
CGCGTGAACGTAGCCGTCACCGTGCCGCCGACTCGCGTGGGCGTGCGGCTGGGCGTGGGGCTTGGGCCAGGCGTGTTGGTGATCGCGGACGTCGAAGGCGCAATGCCGATCACCGGGGTGTCGGTGATCAGCGCCAGCGGGATCGGCGTGTCCAGCGGAATTTCGGTGGGCAGGGAGGTGGCCGTCGGCGGGTTGGCCGTGTTGGCCGCGTCAATGGCCACCTGAGTGTTGGTAGCATTGATGTTGGCGACTGCCGCCTCGCGCTGCGCCCGCTGTTGCGGCGCTACCACGAAGGCGTATAAGCCGATGCAGATCAGGCCGACGACAAACAACCCGCCAAGCCCGATGGCCACCAGAATGAACGAGCGATTTTGCCCCTCTCCACCTTGAGCCTCTTCATCTTCGCCGGAGTCAAGTTGGTCGTCGACAAATGGTTGAGTCATAGGTCTCTCCTCAAGCTAAATAGAGCTTTATTGTACTCATCACGCCAAAATTTCCAAGTTCGCAAGCGGCACAATTTCCAGCCCTCGGCCCTCGATCTCCACTTGGGCGCTCAGCGCCAAAACCCCGCTGGGCAGTCTCTGCGCACGCGGAAGAATCTGTTTGACGCTGCCGACCACGCCGGTAAACGGAGGCCGCAGCACCCGGACTCTGCGCCCTGGTTCTAACGGCAAGCCGTGAGCCGGAGTCGGCGCCGCCGCGGCGGAGGGCAGTGGGATCAACACTTCGGGCCGGTGGTCATTCCAACGGTCTGCGGGCCTGGCATCTATCAACGCTTCCCGGCCGCTATGGGTGTAGAGCAATGCCCACGTTTCACTGACCATGCCGCCCGCGCCGAACCGGTCTGTGACCAGCACCGGATACGACATCAGCCGCGCAATAGGAATGAGCGCCGATGACATACAGCCCAAAATCATACCGCGCACTTTGATCGCTTCGGCAGTCCGAAAAACATCCTCGTCGGCGCTGCCGCCAACCACGATGGCTCCGCGGCAATTCACGTCCACCAACTCCGGGGTAAGCGGCCCATTGCCATCTTGAGTGACCACCCGCAGAACGCCGTATTCTTGCCTGCCCGAACCCCATACGCCTTCGACGAGCGCGCCGGTCGTTTCAATGGTGACGCCGAGCGTCGGTGTGACTCCGGCGATCACACCAGGAAGGCTGGCGCGCAATTCGACCGCCGCGCCGGAGGCCGCAAAAAGCAACCGGCCGTTGCCCACGCCGATGACCGTGCCCTTGGCGGGCGCGCGCACCGTTACTTTTCCCAGCCCTAGCATCGTCGGGCGCGCGGCGAGCACTTCGCCTTTTTCCACTTCCGCGCCGGCTTCCTTCTTCACGTAATGTTCGGCCTGTGAAGACTGCGCCCCCAACCGGCGCGCGAGATCAAAAATAATGTGTCGTCGCCCGGTGTCGCCTCTGGCCACCACGTCGGAGGCCTCGACCCGATCCCCCTCGTGCGCTACCACGTAGCCTGGAGACGATAAAAGCCGTTCCCGGTGGAGGGTGGCGAGAGGCAGAACGTGGGTGGTGAGTGGAACATACATATGCAAGAATTAGGCCAGATCGGTGTGCCATTGTTTCACGAGTTCGAGCCGCTTCGCCGGGTTGGACGGGAAGGCGACCGGCCTCCCGCGCGCGTCCACGATCAGGCCGACCACGCCGCCGCCGACCGTCAACGTTTTGGATGCGCCAAAGCCAAATCCGGCATCGAAGCCGCCTGCGGGTTGTATGGTCACTTTCACTTCGTGATCCGGCGCAACAGGGAAAACTTTGATCGAGCCAAACGGCACTTGGACGTTCACTGCTTCGCCGCCGCCGGAAATTTTGATCCGCGCCGCCGTTTGCCCGAAACGCCCCTGCCCGGTCAGCGAAATCGCCGTGCCAAGAGTCTGAAAACTATCCGTCTCCAATATTTGAACGGCGGCCACCGGGTTGAGCGCCGCCGCCGCGCCCAACGCGGGCGCGATGACGTGCCAATCGAGAATCAATTGCGCGACGCCGGTGGGCTGTAATCCGTCGAGCATCATCAAGGCCGCTTGCCAGGCTTTAGGCGCGCGCGCCAACACGGCCCCGGTGCCGATGATCCGGTCGAATTGCGGCAGGAGGCCGGAAGAGCCTCCAGGCCAGCCGGATTGCGCCGCCGACACCGCCAATTGCAGACATTCGGTCGCGAGCGCATGCTCCAAACACAACTCGCCCGCCTCGTGGGGCAGCGTGGCGGGGTGGATGCTTTTGTTGAAGATGTAATTGCGCGCGTCGTCCTCGGAAAACCCTTCGGGAAGCCAGCGGGCGACGTTTTCTAACGGAACGTGATGTAGCAAGTTAGAGGCGCTGTGTCCCACGCCGACATCGGCCCGCACGGTGAGCCAAAGATCATCCGCGAAGGTGGCGGCCACTGCCGTGCTGGACGCGCCCAAGTCCACCCCGAGGGCGCGTTTCTTTCCCTGGGCGGTCTTGCCCAAGAAACGGATCACATTGCCAAAAGCGTTGGCCGCCGGCGTGATACTGCCGCCGCGCCACTGTGACAATTCGTTGTAACCGGCAATACGCTTTAAACGAAGATGCTCAAACATCATCGCCAACTGCCGCCCGGCAGAGGCCACATCTTCGCCGTCCAATTCCGGGCGCAAGTTGTCTGCCACTTCGACGTGGCACAAGTTGGCGAATAGTTTATTGATTTTCTCGCGCGCGGCGCTGTTTCCGGCAAAGAGAATTTCGGGCCGGACGTTTTCGGGCAATAGTTGCGCGGCCTGCGCCACCGTTTCGGCCAGGCGCAATAGGGCGGCCTGCGAACCGTTTTCCGTGCCGCCGGAAATAATGACCACTTCGGGCTGGGCGTGGAGCAGCGCGTCCAACTGCTGATCTTCGCGGCGGCGGTCGCCCAAGCCAAACAGTTCGACCACGCGCACGTAGCTGGTGGTTGCCAACCGCTGCGCGCTGGCTAGCGAGATATTCGGCATCAGACCCACCAACACGGCGCGCAGCGGTTCGCCCGCGCTCACCGTGGCGGCGAAGGCGTCCACGCCGTTGCCATTGGCGCGAGCCGGGAGAATGAGCCGCTCCTCTTCGTCGAGAAATGTGCGCCCGGTGATCTGCTTCAGATGGTCGAGCGCGTGGCGCACTCCTTCGCTCATATCCCCGAACGGCGGCTCGACGGACGACGACGCTTCGCCCATGGCCACGAACCGGAATTGGCCGTTCACGATGTCGAGCAGCGCGGCGCGAGTGGTCACACTGCCGATGTCGGCGACGAGGAGGGAGTCGGTGGGGGCGGTGGTCATAATCCGAACGCCTTCAAGACTTCCGGCGCATCGCGAAGGATGAATTGATACATGAAGGCCACGCGGTCGGCCAACAGAGCAAACGAAGCGGCCAGCGCGCCGGCGTACAACGCGGCCAGCGCAATAGTAATGAAGACCTCTCCGCCTGCGGCGATAGGCTTCATCCAGCCAGGGCGGTCACCGCGCCCGCCTGGGAGTTTTTGCCCGCTATAGAAAAAATACATCAACGCCAGCAGAGTGGCGAGAAGCGTCACGCCGGCGTTGACGGCATTGACGATGAATCCAAGTCCGCCGCCCGCTCCGGCGAGCGGGTTAACCCACGAGGCCTGCACTTGCGGAAAGAGCGTGCCGCTGATCGCGCCGGAGATCGCCACCGCCGCGCCCACGCCAACCATGAAGGCCAATGCGGCGTTGCCGTACGGCGCAAAGCGCGCATTAAGTTTGAGAAAAACCATGACGCTCAACAACACGGGGATTACGGCGATGGCGAAAGGCAGCGGGTCGCCGCCGAGCAGAACGGGAAAGGCCACGACGACCGTGCTGAAGCGAGGAAGCAGAACGGATTGAATGGCAATGATTGCCACGTAACCCGCCGCGACGCCCACAAACAAATGCGCCGCCAAACGGTAAAAGGGATTGTCGCCCAGCAAGTAGCTGAAGATGCACACAGTGAGCAGAAATGCGGTGGCGCTGCCGAGAAGGTCGAGGGACATCGTCTTCTTAGTTTTTCTTTCGGCGTCCGGCTTTGGCAGATGCGGCGCGCGAAGCCGTCTTTGCTTTTGGCGCCGGCCGCTTCAATTCGCTCTGCGGCGCATTGGCCGCGGCGTCGGCAGCGGCTCGGGCCGTTTTGGCGGCGCGCTCGTCGGCGGCGCGGGTTAACAATGCGCCGGCCGCGCCGACGAGCGCGCCGATGATCAACATGCCGCTGGCCACAACCAGGCCGAGCGCATAAGCCGGCCAACGCGTGGCGTACAGCGGGTCGCGCTGCGCTAACAGAGTCGCGCGGCCCGTGGCGTTATCATAGGCCGCCGCGCCAGTCCAACCGCTGATCAACCCGGCGATTTGTTTGCCGCCGCCGGCGTAATACGGATAAAGAAGCGGCTCGGCGGCGGCGCTGGAGACGACGGCGATCTTGATTTTCGCCGCCGGCTGCACTTGCTCGATCCAGGCCTGCGCCGACTCGGCGGTGGCGGCGGCCACGACGACCAGGCTGAAATCCTTCGCCGTCCGCACGCCCTTCGTAACATCAAGGTTCCATGGGAACTTGCCGTCGCGGAAGTCGGCGAGGAGGGTGGTCCTGGAGCTGGCGGCAAATTGCCCCAGCCCCGACGCGCCGCCGGGAATGTAACCGAGGTTGATGTATTTCACGCCGTAGCTGTCGGCGATATTTGCTTCGACTGCCGCCCTGTCCAACGCATCTTGCGCCAGCGCCGCGCCGGTCGGGAAGGTGCTGACCGCCACGACACGCAACCCGCGCCGCAGCAGGTGATTGAGCGTGGCGTCCACGCCAGGGTTCAGTTCGCCGGTGGAGGCCGGTTCGTATTCGAATGCGACTAGCACGGGTTGATCGCCAGGTAAGCCGTCGAGTGTCGAAATAAAATCTGCGGCGGCGGGGGAGAGCCTGGTTGGCGCTGGGAAGAGTCCGGCTGGCACGAACGACGGCAAGAGGTACGGAGCGAGCGCGGCGGCGGCGAGCGCGGCGGCGATCAATAATCGATCCCAGGCGTAGGTGAGGCGCAATTTGCGGCGCGGCTTCGATTCGACTTTCTCTGTTTCCTCGCTCACGATGCCGCGCAATATCTCGGCATACTTCGTCTGGCGTTCGCTGACGACGAAACGCGCCACGGACGCGCCAGGTTTGCCGGCCACTGCAATGGCGGACTCGGCCAACAGCGTGCCGCGCATGCCGGCCAACGGCCCCACGGTTTCTTCGCGCTCCGGCTCCATCTCCGCGAACGAGGCGTGGGCATCGGGGGGGCGCAGGGCCTTCAACCAGTCTGGTAAATCAGTCGTGGCCAGGCCGGGCGCTTTGGGCGCTCGGGGCGATTCGGGCGTGGGCGGCGGCGATGACGATGGCGCGGTCAACCCGCCGATAACCGGCGTTGAGGCTCCCAGCCACTCGTCAGAGTCGAGAGACGATGCGGGCTGATCGACCGGGACGCCAGGGATATCGAAGCCGGTGGGGCGCATGGCCGCTAACCACGTCGGCAAGTCAGCCTCGGCCGTGAGCGCGCCAGGTGTGTCCGGTTGAATCGGAATTGACGGTGGGGGACTCTGTATTGAGTCCGCCGCCGCCGACGCGAACCCCGGCAACAAGTTATCCAATCCAGGTGTGCTGAAAGACTTGAGCCAGTCTGGCACATCGGTTGGCGGTTCAACCTCCAGTGTGTCGGGCATAACGAGCGGCGCGGTTTTTGGCCGTATGAGCGGCGTCTCGACTTCCGGCGCGGCAGGAGACTCCAATTGTTTCAACCACGATGGCGTGTCGTCTTGTGGTTGAAGGGGCGGCGCGTTCTTCGGCTCGCCTGGCGGTCCGGCTTGCGGGATGTCGAACGATTTGAGCCAGTCTGGCACTTCCGAGTCGATTTCGTCTTTCATCGAATCAGGCATGACCAGCGGCGCGGTCTTTGGCAGTTCGATCCGCTTCGATGGCGGCGCTTCGAGCGTTTTCAGCCAATCGGATTCCGGTTCTGCCGCTGCGGTCTTGGCCGGCGCGGTCGGTGGGGGCGGAGTGACCGGGACTCCGCCGAGCCGCGACTTTAGAAAATCGGTGTTGAACTTCGGCGGTTCTTCCGCGCCGATGACCAAGCCGCCGGTTTGTGCCGGCGGCGGGGCGGCGTCGGAGTTGTCGGCGCGCAACCGGGAAAGCCAGTCGTCAATGGCAGGCGGTTGGTCGGACGGGGTCGGCACGGGCTGATCGTCTTCGCTCTCAGCGCGGAGGCCGCTCAGCCAACTTTCTTCCGGCGCAGGAGGGATGGGCGCGGCGGGCGTCGTGGGTTTGTTCCAAGAGGCCGGAAGTTGCAGGTCGCTGGTTTGCGGCAGCACGAACGGTTTGAGGCGCGCGCCGCAAAACTGGCACACGTCGTTGGTGTCGGGGTTGGCCTTGCCGCACATGGGGCAACGAAGCTCGGCCACGTCATTCTCCGTACGGGTGATCTGCGCCGACGATGACGCGCAAGCCGGTGGCGATGGTGCCGAGGGCGATGCCGAGCAAAATGCCGCGCGCGCCGCCGAGTGCCGGAACTTGCATCACCCAGTCGCGCAGCGCCGGAAGCGCGCCGAGGAACGGCAGGTTGACGGGCGCGAAGCCCAGCACCAGCACGAAGGCTACCGCCACAAACAACACGGCCTGCCAGTTGCGGCGGGCGGCGATCAGGCGCGCTCCAGCCACGACCATGATGACCACTAATAATGAGGCCAGTGAAACTTCAAGCGGCGTTTGAATGTATACGAAGGAAAAATGGACGCCGGTTCGCGCAAACTCGTCGTAAGGCGCGATGCCGGTGAGGGCCAATAGTCCGAGGCCGAAAACAAACACTAAGGCCAGCAGTAACACGATGCTGTAATACCAACTACCGCGAAGGGCGCTGATTTTTTGCAGATGCACCAGTCCCAAGTCCGCCACGCCCACCAACAGCGCCACTGCCGCCAACGTGCTCGCCCATTCCACAAACAGCAACCGCACGTCGCTCAGCGGGCTGATGGGCAGATAGTAAGCCAGGAGTGTGAGCGCTCCGGCTGAAATGGCGACAGCCATCGGCAGACGCAGTTTCACGGTAGCAGCCCTAACACTTTCATTACCGTGCCGCCGAGGATCGCGAGGACGATTAGCACGCGCAACACATCCTGCGCCTGCAGGCTGGCGCGGTGCGACGTTTTGCCGCCCGATAAATACGCGCCGCTGGCATATACGTCTTCGCCGACTAGGGCGTGATCGGCGGCGGCATAGGTCAAAGCCTGCGCTTCGACGTTGTCGGCGCCGATGATCTGATGCGCGCCTGCGTCCCATCCGGCGTCGGCCATCAACGCCACTTCACTGCCAAACGTGCCGACGAACAGATTGACCGATACGGATTCGTCTTTGAGCGCCGTCATTACTCCGGCGGCGTACGAGACGGGCGTGGCCCCGGCGAGGCGGCCCGACAAATGCTCGTAACGTTCGGGGGCATTTTGGCGTGTATACGTGCGTCTCAGGGTATCTTGAGCCAAGATCATCGCCGCGCCGTCTCCGGCGGTGACGATGGGGGGCTTGTCGGAAACGGTGGCGGCTTCGGCGGCGGCCTCCAGCACCGTCAACCCGGCCAGGACGGTGGCCGTATTCTTTCCGCCGACGACTCCCGAACCGAGCGAAACATGAATCCGTTTGCCGCTTTCGACGGCCTCACCGGCCTTTTGCGGCAAGTCTTCGAAGGCGCTCACCCGGCGCAGGACGGGCGCGCGGCCCCTCTGCTTCGCCAGAATCCAAAAACCGACGATGAGCAGCGCGGTGAATATGGCCGTGCCGAGTCCGAGCAAGTTTTCGAGGCTCATCGGTCATTCTCCACGTCGCCTTCGAGCCGGTCGGCCAGAGCATACAACTTTTGCAGCGCGCCTTCCTCGGCAAATGCGCCCAAGACGGGGTGCGCGGCGCGCAGCCCTTGAGCGGCGACGAAGGCCAGCGGCGATCCTGGACGCAGCAGTTCATCCCACAATTCGCCCAAACCCAGCGACCGGATTCGCTCGCGCCAGTTTTGAAATGCAAGCCGGCTTTTCAAATTTTCTGTCATCGCTTTGGGAGTATAGCACAACGAGACGGGAAGGCAACAGGATGGCGCTCTATTTTATTGATGCTATACTCCGCCGCTTGCGGCCAATATTCGC
>CAYYCF010000059.1:0-11448 GCA_964470235.1 uncultured Anaerolineales bacterium
ATCGCCGAGATGCTCGACATCCCGTTTTACGTGGTGGACACGCAGGAGGTGTTCAAACGGACGATTGTCGAATTCTTCATTGACGGTTACGCCCGCGGCGTGACGCCCAACCCGTGCCTCGAGTGCAACCGCCACATCCGTTGGGAATTTTTGCTCAACAAAGCCCTCTCCCTCGGCGCGACACACCTGGCGACCGGACATTACGCGCGCGTGCGGCAACTCCCCCTCTCCCAGCGGGAGAGGGGGCAGGGGGGTGAGGGAGAAACTTACCAACTCCGCAAATCCGTTGACGACAAAAAAGATCAATCCTACGTCCTCAGCGTCTTGGGGCAAGCGCAATTGAAACACGCTATGTTTCCGGTGGGCGATTACACCAAACCGCAGATTCGCGACATGGCCCGCCGATTCAATTTGCCCACCGCCGAGCGCCCCGACAGCCAAGACCTATGCTTCCTGGCCGACAACGACTACCGCCGCTTCCTCTCCGAACATGCGCCGGAAATCGTCCAACCCGGCCCGATCATCAACACGGCCGGAAAAGTGATCGGCCAGCATCGCGGCCTGCCGTTTTACACCATCGGCCAGCGCAAAGGCATCGGCATTGCGGCGGCGGAAGCGTTGTACGTGCTCGGCACGGAGCCGGCGCGCAACGCCCTGGTCGTCGGCGTCGAAGCGGAACTCGGACAAAACACGATGCGCGTCGGGCAGATCAATTGGGTGTCGGGCACTGCGCCCACACGGCCCTTCGAGTGCGCGGTGAAGATTCGTTACAAAGCTGTCGAACGTCCGTGCCTGGTGACTCCGTTGGACGACGCCCGCGCCGGCGTGACGCTTGAAGAACCGGCGCGCGACGTGACGCCTGGGCAGAGCGCGGTGTTCTACGACGGCGACGTGTGTTTGGGCGGTGGGATTATTCTGAAACGATGAACGATGAATGATGAACGATGAATGAGTTTGTCGTCCATCGTCTATCGTCCTTCGTCAGTATTAATATGACAACTGCGTCTTACCTTTTAGCCTTTATACTCTCCACACTTTACGGCGCGGGCTTTCACCTGTGGCTGGGCGGCAGCGCGCGGCGCATGCTCCTCTATTTGATGTCGGGTTGGGTGGGGTTTGCCGTCGGCCACTTGGCAGGCGGATGGGTGGGGTTCACGATCTGGAGCGCGGGGCCGCTGCACGTCATCCCCGCCAGCATCGGCAGCCTCGTCGCTCTCTTCACCGCACGCTGGTTAGCGGAGCGGGAGATTCAATCACGGAATTGAGGTGGTATAATCCCAACCGCAATGTCGAATGTTCCCCCGCCAGCGCCGCCGACAACACCCGAACCGACTCTCACGCCCGAACAACGACGGCTGGTGATCGTCGGCGTGTTCGCGCTGATTATTCTGATCGTCGGCGCGGTGGCGGCAGTCTATTTCATGGCCCGCAATCCGGCGCAGACCACGGTCATCCGCGACATCTTTATTATTTTCATGGCGGTCGAGTCCATGTTCATCGGCTTTGCGCTCGTCATTCTGATGATCCAATTGGCGCGGCTGACCAACATGCTCCAGCACGAAATCAAACCCATCCTTGAAAACACCAACGACACGGTGAACACCGTGCGCGGCACGGCAATATTCGTGAGCGAGAATCTGGTGGAACCGGTGATGAAATTGAACAGCTACCTTGCCGCGTTCGGCAAATTGCTCGAACTCATGAATTTGTTCAAGAAATAGAAGGAGACTCCCATGGCAAGCAACAACGATAGCGATACCGGCTCATTTCTGGTCGGCTTTATCATCGGCGGGTTGGTCGGCGCGGCGGTGGCGCTCATTCTTGCGCCGCAATCGGGGGCCGAGACTCGAGAACAGATCCGGCAAAAGGGGATTGAGTTGAAAGAGCAAGGCGAGGAGACTTTGACGGAAGCCCGCGCCAAAGCGGAAGCCGCCGCCGCCGAAGCTCGCGCCCGCGCCGAGAAGCTGGCCGCCGACGCGAAGACGCGCGCCGAGGAACTGGCAAAACAAGGCCGCGTAGTTTTCGACGAACAGCGCTCTAAACTGCAAGATGCGATTCAATCCGGCAAAAAGGCCGTCACCAAAAGCGACGCCCCGCCGCCCGCGCCGGAGAAGCCGGCAACGGCGTAACGGATTGCTAGAATAAAACACTCCGATCTCGAAAGAGGCCGGAGTGTTTTCTTGTTTTGGTAGGGGCAACCCTCGCGGTTGCCCACTGGGGCAGACGCAAGGCCTGCCCCTACGTTGACAATTCCGCCATCACCTTCGGCAGGGCGGCGATCAAATCTCCCGCGACGATGCTGGTCGTGTTGCCGTGCAATCCGGTTGCGGCCTCTGCCGTTTTGCCGTGAATAAATGCTCCGGCGACCGCGGCCTCGAATGGCGCCAAACCCTGCGCCAACAACCCGCCGATAATTCCCGATAGCACATCGCCCGATCCGGCTTTGGCCAGCGCGGGCGTGGCAAACGGTTCGAGCACCGCGCGGCCATCGGGCGCGGCGACGACCGTGAACGCGCCTTTGAGCAAAACGATGTGCCCCCACCGCGCCGCGAATTTTCGGGCGATGCCGACTCGATCTTTCTGAATTTCCTCTTTGTCCAGCCAGGTCAGCGCTGCCATTTCGCCGGGGTGCGGCGTCAGCACCGCCGGCTTCGGCAGAAGGTCGGGCCAGCCTTCGATCTGCGCCAGCAAACGCAGGCCGTCGGCGTCGACAAGCACATTCAAATTGGCGTAGGAGCAGATTGCATCCGCGACCGTCGCGGGTGCATCCTTCGACTGTCGCTCAGGACGCTCCCACGTTGTCAACAGCGCGCGCAAAAAATTCAGCGTCGTCTCTGCTGTTCCCCAACCCGGCCCAAGGATCAACGCATCCGCCTTGTCCATTGCAGTTCGCACAACTTCCACCGCGCTAGCGGAAATGAAGCCAGATTCGGACGGCAACGGCTCCCATGTTGCTTCGGGCAATTGCGCGGCGAGGATCGGATAGATCGGATCGGGAACGGCCAACGTGACCAACCCCGCGCCACAACGATAAGCCGCCGCCCCGGCGAGATACGCCGCGCCGACATATTTTTTTGACCCGGCCACCACCAACACTTTACCGAACGTGTATTTGTGCGCGTCGCGTTTGCGTTCGGGTAAACTGATCCGATCCGCGTCGGCCAGTTCAAGGTTGATGGCCTTCAATCCGGGCAAGTCGTCCGGCCAACCGATCGGAGCGATGATCAACTCGCCCAAAAAATCTGCCGCCGGAAACTTGAATTGACCCGCTTTGGCCGCGCCAAACGTCACCGTCACATCGGCGCGGAGCGCGGCGGGATCGATCTCGCCCGTATCGCAATTTGTGCCTGAGGGGCAATCCACCGCGACCACCAACGGCGGTTTGGGTTTAGCCGCTACGTGCCGCTTCGCCAAGTCCATCATCTGCGCCGTATTGTCTTTCAGCGGCAGGCGCGCGCCCGTGCCGAACACCGCATCCACAATCACAGTTGCGCTTCCAACAAGATGCTTGAGCGCGCGCGATTGCAGGGCCTCCCCTGAGCTAGCATCCTGAGCTTGTCGAAGGACTGTCGAAGGGTCGTCCTCGAAGTCTACGATGAAAACGGATCGCTCGCGGAGGGCGACGACTTTGGAATCGGATTCGTCTAACGGTTTGAGGGAAAAAACTTTGACGGCGACTCCAGCCTCGTGCAGATGGCGGGCGGCCACCAGCCCGTCGCCGCCGTTGTTGCCAGGGCCGACGAGGACGAGCGCGGTTGTCTCGACGGGAACGATTCGGGCGAGGACGGCGTCCGCCACCGCGCGCCCGGCGTGTTCCATCATGTCGGCATACGTGATCCCGGCGGCGTCGGCTTCGGATTCGAGGCGACGCATTTCTTCAGTGGTAACGATCTTGGTAGTCATTTTTCGTCAACCGCTCCGCGTGAAACGGATATAACGGATTGGGATTTGGATTTTGGGATTTGGGATTTTATCCATCCCGTCTCTCGATACCACTCCACGGTTTGCTTCGCCCCCTCCTCAAACGGAGTCGGCGTGAAGTCCAGTTCCGCTCGGGCTTTTGCGGATGATACATTCCAATCGTAGAAAACGTACTTGACGAGGTTGATCGGGTAGAAAGGCTCGCGGCCGGTGCGTCCGGCAACGTCGGTGAGGAATCCGGCCAACCTGATCATCAATGGCGACGGACAGTTGAAGCGGTAGTTGCTGATGCCCGCAAGTTTGCTGATGATGCGGTTGGCCTCGCGATGCAAGATCGGCTCGCCGCTGACGTTGTAAGTTTCGCCTGGGCGGCCCTTTTCCAAGGCGGCGATGATCGCCCGCGCCACGTCCGGCACAAACACCGGAAAGGTCAGACGCCGGCCGTGGTGAACTTGAATGCGTAAGCCCTTAAGCGGGTCCTCGAAGAACAAACGATTCCAGGCGTAATGGCCCCACGGCCCGTAAAACGCTCCCGGCCGCAGAATGACGGTGGGCAAGCCCGAGCCGTGGTGATACATGCGCGCCAGGTTCTCGGCGTCGTACTTGCTGCGCTGATACGAATCTTCCGGTTTGCACGGATAGGTTTCGTCAATGACTCTGCCGGATTGGGGCGTGCCGACGACGGCCACCGTCGAAATGTAGATGAACGATTCGACGTTGTTCCGTTTGGCGGCTTCGAGCATGTGCGCCGTGCCAAAGGCGTTCACTTGCTCAAACGTCAAGCGGTCGCCCCAAAAGCGGAAGCGCCCCGCGGCATGGATGACTCGGTCGCAGCCGTTAATGGCCGTTTGCAGCGCATCGCGATCTTGCACATCGCCGCAGGCCAATTCGACGCCGTAGGATTTCAGGAAATCGGTTTGGCTGGTGGGGCGCACCAAAGCCCGCACTCGATATCCGGAGTCGGCCAGCGCGGGAATCAAATGGTGACCGAGGAATCCGGTGGCGCCGGTGACAAAAATCACCCCCACAAATCTCCTGCGACGTCACTCATCCCCAAGCGCGCCAGCGTCTCCCGTTGTGGTTTTCCGGTGACGGCGTCCCAACCCTGCGCGGCATAATACTCGCGAAGCATTGTCTTCATATCCGGCACAACGCCAGCCGCGCCGCCTTCCGCATAAGGCGTGAGCAGCGCTTTGGGCAGTTTGTCATTCGCGGCGGTGAGGCCGAGGCGGTTGTTGATGGCGCGTTTCAGCGCCCAGCCTCGCTCGCCGCAGCGCAAAAATTCTTCGGCGGTGTAATCGAATCCGGTGGCGGCGTTGACGAGTTCGCGCATGGCGCCGAACGGCACGTTGGCGAACAAGCACAGAACGAGGCTGTTGTTGAGCGTGCGCCACCATTGATGACGCGACACGCCGTTGGCTTTGCCCTCACTGCCGGCCCGATCCAGCATTTCGATTCCAAGTTCGGGATGCGCGCCGCCGATCTCGACCAGGAAATAGTCGCTCTGGTTGTGGCACGCGCCGCGCGGTGAGGTGGCATAGACCAAGCCCATGCCGGTGACGGCGCGCGGATCGTGATAGGCCACTTCGAGGCCGTTGACCTGCACGGCCATCTCTTCCACGCCAAAGTGCTTTGCCAACGCGCGCGCGCCAAAGGCTACGTATTCGCCAAACCCTTCGCGGTTCACGGCCAGGCGGATGAGCTTCTCGGCGGCGGCGGGGTCGCCCCATTTCAATTCCAGCCCGCCCGTGTCGGCGGAGGTGATCACTCCGGCGTCGTACATCATAAAGGCCAGGCCAATCGTGCTGCTCATGCTGATCGTGTCCACCCCGAATGAATCGCACAACTGGCCGAGATGGGTGATGGCGGCGAGATCGTCAATTTCTAGATTCGGCCCGAAGCCGGCAATGGTTTCGTACTCCGGCCCTTTGCTTTCGCCGCGCCCGTACGGCCCGTCGGGGATGATCACTTTGCGTCCGCAGGCAATCACGCAGGCATGGCAAGTGCTGATTCCGGAGAGGATGGTTTCGGCCATGCCCGCGCCGGACACTTTGCTCACTTCGTCGAAACCGCTGCGCGAAAAATAACGCACCGGCATTTCGCCCAGCACGTTCCAGTATTCCGCGCCGCCGGCCGATCCGGTTTCGCGGAGCACGTTGCTCATGTTGTCGTTTCGCAGTTCGAGGTTGGCGCGATGGCGGGCTGACGTGAAATTCGGGCCGGTGATGGTTGTGTGGACTGAGCCGCGCACGGCGAGGGCCTTGAGGTTTTTTGATCCCATCACAGCGCCCAGGCCGACCCGCCCGGCCACCCGGCCATGATCGCCGAGGATGAGCGCGTACGGGATCATCCGCTCGCCTGCGATTCCGATACAGGCCACGCGCGCATTGGGCGCGCTCACTTCGGCTTTGATCTTCGTTTGCGTTTCATAGGTGTCGGCTTTGCCCCACAAGTGAGTCGCATCGCGCAGTTCCGCTTGCCCGTCGCGCAACCAAAGGTATACGGGCGACGAGGCGCGTCCGGTGAACAGCACGCCGTCGTATCCGGCGAATCGAATCTCCGGGCCGACGAAGCCGCCGCAATTTGATTCTGCCCATAGCCAGGTGAGAGGCGATTTAGCGCATACCACGTATCTCCCGACGGCCGGCCCCGACGATCCGGTGAGCGGGCCGGTGAGGAAGAGCAGCGGATTGTCCGGCCCCAGCGGATCAAGATCGGGTGTGAGCCTGGGGTACAGCAATCGGGCGGCCAGCGAGGCCCCGCCGACGAAGTCGCGGCAGTGAGCCGGATCAAGGGGCGTGATTCCGATTCGGCGGGCCGTGAGATCAACGGTGAGGATTTGTCCGGCGTAACTTTGCATGTGGCGGATGGCAGGTGGCAGATGGCAAATAGCAGATGGCGGATAGTGTCTGACCATCAGCTATCAGCCATCGGCGAATTCGGTGTCCACCATCGTCGCGCATTTGACGAAGCGAAGCACGGTCGGCACGTTTTTCATCATGTAAACCATACTGCCCGCCACTTTGAGTTGGCCGGTCATCATAGCTTGCATGGCGTCGAGCTGGCCTTGAATGATGCGGGTGAAAACGGGCAGGGTCGCGGAGAGGACAAACGCGGCTTTCTTTTGCGACGGGTCGGCCAGTTCGTATGCCTCCCGGCATTTGCCGCGCCACAAATCCACGTATAGGTAAAGGGGTTTTGTGGCCGCGCCGCTCGGTTCGACGTGGAAGACGATGTCGCCTTCCCACTTGGCGGCGATGCGCGCGTAATCGGGGTCGGCGTTCAAAACTTCCTTCAGGGCTTTCACCCAGGCGTCGGTAGGAAATGGAATGGACATTGGGGCTTCTCCTGTGGGGGCGAAGAGATTATCGGGCATGGGAGGAGGACTGTCAACAAGGGCTGGTAATTAGATGTCTGACACGGGACTTGTCGCATTCCAATTGAGCATGTAAAGTTTTCTGTTGCTATTCCCTTCTCATCAGTCGTACAATCGCTTCTATGTTGCCTCGTTTCATTGGCCGGTACGAAATCAAATCCGAACTTGGGCGCGGTGGAATGGCGATGGTGTATTTCGCCTACGATCCGCGCTTCAAACGCGACGTGGCGATCAAAGTATTGCCGCACGAGTTTCTGCACGACTCTGATTTCCGCGCCCGCTTTGAGCGCGAGGCCGAGATCATCGCTTCGCTTGAGCACCCGGCTATTGTGCCGGTGTATGATTTTGGAGAAGAAGAAGGCCAGCCATACATTGTGATGCGCTTTATGCAGAACGGCTCGCTCGCCGACCGGTTGGCGCGCGGGCCGCTTGCGCCCCCCGAGGCGGCGTGCATTCTGGATCGTCTGGCCGCGGCGCTGGACGAAGCTCATCGGCAGGGAATCGTTCACCGCGATCTCAAACCGGCCAACATTCTCTTTGACCGGCTGGGCGAACCCTATATTTCTGATTTTGGCATCGCCAAAATTGCCCAATCCACGCCAACGCTCACCGGCAGCGCGGTCATCGGCACGCCGGGCTACATCAGCCCCGAGCAAGCGCGCGGCGAGCGCAGCATTGACGGCCGCAGTGACGTTTACGCGCTGGGCTGTCTGTTGTTTCAAATGCTGACCGGCAAACAACCCTACGAAGGCGATCTGGTGGCGCTCATTTACAAACACGTCAACGAACCGATGCCGAGCCTGCTGAAGTTCAACCCGGACTTGCCGCCGGATTGCGACACGGTGATTGCGCAGGCGACGGCGAAGGATCGGAACGAGCGTTACCAGCGGGCAGGCGAGTTGGCGCGCGAGTTCCGGCAGGCGATTGGCGGGCAGTTGAACACGGCGCAGAGCGGCCGGGGCCGGGAGGCAGACATCACGACGATCGAAGCCAGCGCGCGGGCCTCAGAGTCTTCATCCCCAACAGCGCGCCATCGCGGCTCGCAAACTCCGGATTCATCTCGCTCATGGATCGTGCTTGCGGCGCTCATTGTGATCGCCTTTGCCAGCATATTTCTGGTCAGCGGCGGCGTAATCGGACTTTCTCAGGTCGCCGTGCTGTTCAAACCGAGTCCTACGGAGACGTTAACCGAGACGCCAACTCCCACCCAGACTCCGGCCCCCGGTCAAACGCCGACTGCAACGCCAATACTTGTGATGCCCCTCAGCGCCATTTCGCGGGATACCGCGTCCAGCATTGCGCCGCTCCGCAAATTCACCCAGCCGGATTCGCAAGCATACAGTGTCGCATTCAGCCCCGACGGGCGCGCGCTCGCCTTCGCGACATTCGACGGCTCTATTCAATTATGGGACGTGAGCACAGGTCAACTGACCGGCACGTTCGGCGGAGACCTGGGCACGGTATTCACCGTCGCCTTCAATCCCGACGGCACGGCGCTGGCTACCGGCGGCATAGACAACACGGTGCGGGTGTGGAACCTGCAAACGGGCGAGCCGCTGCTGGCGCTGGTCGGCCACAAATCCAAAGTCACCAGTGTAGTGTTCAGCCCGGACGGGCGCACGCTTGCCACTGTGGGCGATGACGCCGACGTGCATTTGTTGGATTCGGAAAAAGGGCTGCGCCGCCTCGAAGGCCACAAAGACGAAGTGCGCGGCATCGCATTCAGCCCCGACGGCAAAACGCTGGCGTCGGCCAGCTCCGACCAAACCATCCGCCTGTGGGATGTCGCCACGGGCGAATACCTGCGCATCCTCCGAGACCACACAGACAAAGTGCTCGCCGTGGCCTTCAGTCCCGATGGCCGTTATCTCGCCTCGGGCAGCGCAGACAAAACAGTGCTCCTGTGGGATGCCAGCACCGGCCAACTCGTGCGCACGTTTCGGGGGCACGATCTCGGCATAGCCAGTCTGGCCTTCAGCCCCGATAGCACAGTGCTGGCTTCGGCCAGCGACGATCACGTAGTGTATTTGTGGGACGTGGACACAGGCAAAATACTGGCGGCGCTCAAAGAACACACCGATTGGGTGTGGAGCGTGGTCTTCAGCCCGGACGGATACTGGTTGGCGACGGCCAGCCCGGACAAAACCGTGATCGTGTGGGGAATAATGCCGTAGATTACCGCGAAGCCACCGGCCCGCCGGAATGGCGCGCCACGATCTCCTCTTCAACGTCAATCAGCCGCCGCTGAAGCGCCGGTGAAGGCGCTTGCAAGTTGTAAGTAGTGATGCGTTTGTTCAGCGCCCCGGCTTTCTGACGAAACACATCCACTGCTTTTTTCCATTCCGGCTCCCCGGCCGCCGCGCCCTGTTCGGCCCGCCACGCCCGCGACCGCTTCAACGCCTCCCGCGCCGACTCGATCTCCTTCTCAATTTCATTTCGCTCCTCGATCCACGGCAGAGAAAAGCCGTTGTCGCGCAGAAGTTTGTAGGCGATCTCCCACGCCGGGTCTGCGTTTGGATTCTCGTCGAGGCGGAGCGGTCGGCCTTTGCCGGGCAAGTCGTCAAACGCGCCTTCTGCCATTGCTTGTTGGATGATCTCGTCTACGTTGGGCATGGAGAACCTTCCCCTGGACCGACGCGGTCTTCGAGATCGCGTCGGTCTGCGGCACGATTATAGCGTGAGTTCCCTGAGTTCCGTTGCTTCCCTCATTTCCCGCTGAACGCGATAAGAATGGTTTTTGACAGAACCCCCTCTCTGTGTTAAACTACCGCCAATCCGTTTCCGGAGGCACTTGGCTCGTCCGTCATCTTGTGGTGGCGGCTCGAAGTGGAAGGGTTACACCCAGAACAGCATTCGCGTTCCGGTGTAATGCTGGATGATTACGGGCGGCGCAAGCCGCGCGTTTCTATTTTGCTCAAAGAGCGGTCGCGCGCTGCGCGCCGCTGGTTGACTGGCCTCATTTTTGAAATAGTTCTGCCCCGGCGGAATCGGATTCTGCCGGGGCATTGTGTTTAAGGAGCACAAATGGCAAATAAACTTAGGATTATCCCCATCGGAGGATTAGGGGAAGTCGGGAAGAACATGATGGTGATCGAATACGGGCGCAACGCGCTCATCATCGACGCCGGACTCATGTTCCCCGAAAACGACATGCTGGGGATTGATTACATCATCCCCGACTATTCGTATCTCCGTGACAAAGCCGACATGATTCGCGGCATCGTCGTCACGCATGGACACGAAGATCACACCGGCGCGATCCGTCACCTCCTCGCAGAACTGAACGCGCCCATCTACGCGACGCCGCTCACGCGCGGCTTGCTGGAAGTGAAACTACGCGACGCCAAGCTGTTCGACAAAGCAACGCTCAACACCGTGCAGGCCGGCGATAACGTCAACATCGGCCCGTTCAACGTCGAGTTCTACCACGCCTGCCACAGCATCCCCGACAACGTGGGGCTGGGCATCACCACCCCCGTCGGCCTCATCGTCCACTCGGGCGATTTCAAGATCGATCACACGCCGGTGGACGGCAAAGTGACCGACTTCTCGAAGCTGGGCGAGTTCGCCAGCCGCGGCGTGTTGGCCTTGCTCTCGGACTCGACCAACTCCACCAAACCTGGTTGGACTCCGTCCGAATCGGTGATTGATGGCGCGTTCGATCAAGTGTTTCGCGAAGCGCCGGGGCGCATCATCGTGGCGACGTTTGCGTCGCTTATCTCGCGCATCCAGCAAGTGGTGAACGCTTGCGCGCGCCACAACCGCAAAATGACTCTCGTCGGCACGTCCATGGTCGAGAACGCGAAGATGGCGCAGAAGCTCGGCTACCTCGAAGCGCCCGACGGCTTGATTGTGCCGTTGGATCAAGCGTTGAAAATGCCTGCCAAGAAAGTGGTGATCATGACCACCGGATCGCAGGGCGAGCCGTCGGCGATAGTGGGCCGCCTTTCGATGGGGCGCAACCGGTCGTTTGATCTGATCGAGGGCGACACGGTCGTGCTCTCGGCGCACCCGATTCCTGGCAACGAGGAAACGGTGGCGCGCACCATCAACCGCCTCTTCCAGCGCGGCGCGAACGTGATCTACGATCCCATTCTGCCGGTGCACGTCTCCGGCCACGCCAGCGCCGAGGAGCAAAAACTGCTCATCAA
>CAYYCF010000060.1:0-11381 GCA_964470235.1 uncultured Anaerolineales bacterium
GCCAGCATTTCGGAATCGGTGCCGGCGCTGGCGCGCAGATCACGCACGCGGCGGTCGGCCAAATCCAAGAGCAACCGCGCGCGCCCGGCGCTATCCGGCGTGAGCACTACCCAAACTTGCTCGGCGGCGCGCTGGAATGGAAAGAGCGCCTCGCCTGGCAAGGACGGCGCGGCGGCGGCCAACGCCACCCCCCCGCTGCCGACGGCGAGGGGCAGCGCAACCATGAAGGCCAATGTGAGTTTGATCAATCGAGACAGCATCTTTAATCCCCTGTTGTTCTTGCCAACGAAAGCGGCCCGGTTTTGGCGGGCGATTTCGACTTCTCCCAAAATTGCTCGATCATCTGCGTCATCACCGGCCCGCCCGTTCGCAAATACGAGCGCAGGGGACGGATGTCAATCTGCCTTTCGATCAATTCGCGGAGGGGATCGGCCAGTGTTTGCTGGCCGACGATCAACGCGCCCACCAGAAAATCGCCGCTCAAGGTCAAACGCACCGTGTTCGGGCCGTCCTGCGACCAGGCGCTGGCATAGGGCGCAGGATGAGTCGTCCATACTTCCGAGAAGCCGCGCGAGATGTGTTGAACTACTTCCGGCTCTGCGGCCTCGTCGCGCGCGCCGCCGAGTTGGCCGATGGCGGTGATGTGCAGACCAAAAAGCAGACAGGCATTGAACGGCGCGCCTTTGACGTAGGCCTGCTTCGCGCCGGCCATGTTGGCTCCGGCAATGCGTCCGCTGGCAACCGCCGTAGGCCACAGCGAGTCGAGCATGTGTTTTTGCGTCCAGCGATCCCACACTTGCGCGCAGTCTCCGGCGGCGTAAACGCCAGGCGCGTTTGTTTCGAGATATTCGTTCACCAGAATGCCGCGATCGGTTTGGATCGGCGTGTCTTGAACGATAGTCCATTGCGGCTTGACGCCGATGCCGGCGCCCAGCAGATCGCAGGCGAAGGTTTCGCCGTTGGTGAACCGGACTCCGGCCACGCGCCCCTGCCCGTCGCCGAGAATCTCGGCGGCTTCGGCGTTGTAATGAATTTTGACGCCGCGGGCGATGATGCGCTCTTCGAGCAGTTTCGATTCGACTTCGTTGAACACGGCAGACCACAGGGCGCTTTTGCGAACGAAGTAATGAGTCTCGACGCCCTGATGCGCCAGCCCGTCGGCCATTTCCAGGGCGGTGATGCCGCCGCCGATCACGACCGCGCGTTTGGCGGTCTTCGCTTTCTGCAGTAGTTCTTTAGTTCCGTCGAGCGTGTCCAAATACACCACGCCGTCCAGCGACGCGCCGGGGTAGGGCGGCGGCACGGCGCGCGCGCCGGTGGCGATGAGCAGGCGGTCGTAGTTCACGGCGCGCCCGTCCTCCAAATGAACGTATCGCGTTGCCGTGTCCAGCGTCACTGCCCGGCTGAAGATCAACGTGAACCGCTGGCCGGTGTACCATTCCGGTTTGCGGGCGATCACTTGCTTGTCGGAAACTTCATTCAACAAGAGATAGGCCAAACCTGGCCGCGAATACATGGGGGATTGCTCGGCGCTGACGATGACAATGTGCCCCTGCGGGTCGCGGGCGCGAATCTCTTCGGCGGCGGTCACGCCCGCTGCGCCGTTGCCGATGATGACGTAGCGTGTCATTTGAAATATCTCCCCACTACTTCTTCATACAACTCTTCGTTCAACCCCTTGAGCCCCTCGTCGGCGGGGGCGCGCAGCAATGCCTGGGTGGGGCATTCTTTGACGCACGCGCTCTCGGCGTATCCGGCGCACAAGTTACATTTGTCGGCGCGGAACAGGGGCGTGGGGACTTGAGGCCGGATGTCCCAACGCAGCGTGCCGCGCGGGCAGACGGCAATGCACAGGCCGCACTGCACACAGCGCGGGTCGTCCACCGCATTGCCCTGCCGGGCATACTCGCGAACTTGAATCCCGGCCGGGCAGTTGTAGCCGCACACGCCGCACTGCACGCAGCGGGCCGGGTCGGAAGCCACGCGCCCGTGAATTGTTTTGGGCGCGTTGCCGCGCGCCACGCCCAGCACTCTGGCGAAGAAACCTTGTTTCTCGCTGTGCGTAGTGGGCAGCAGCACCACCACATCGAAAGGGCAGGCCTCTACGCATTTGTTGCATCCCTTGCAAGCCTCGGCGACGAATGTGCGGCCTTCGTGCAGTTTCATGCCGTCGAGGCGGCAGGCGTTCACGCACGGCGTGTCGGGGCAGTTGCGGCAGACGTCCGGCAATTGAAAATGGCCGTAGCGCGGGCCTTCGAGGTTCATGCGCGTCCGACCGTGCCGTTCTTTGCAAACGGTGGTGCACACGTCGCATATCACGCACTTCGTGAGATCGCGGATCAGGATTTCTCGCATGTCAAGAATGTCGTCTATCCGTTCACAAAGTTACGGTAGGAAAATTGCCTCACCCCCCACCCCGTCGCGTCCCGCTTCGCGGGTCACGCCACCCCTCCCCCCTCTCCATCTCCGATGGAGAGGGGGGAGGGGCTGGGGAGGGAGTGAGGTCAGCCCCCGCCCTCTTCCTCGCGCCCGGTGGGGTGGCATTCGGCGCAGTCATTGAGCCGCGCGCCCCTGATGCCCTCTTCGGCGTGTTTGCTCTCGATGCGCGCCGGGGTGTGCTCGTGACAGCCATAGCAGGTGTATTCGATGTATTTGGCCGGATGGCAGGTGGCGCAGGCGATCTCGCCCTGCCCGCCGTGATCGAGCGGGAAGGCGTGATTCTTCAGCGCCGCCGGAGTCCAGGCCGTCGTGCTGTGGCAGGCAACGCAGTCCGCGCCGAACAACCCGGCGTGAATCGACGGCTCGGCGTGACAGGCAACGCACGCCTTGGGTGTGCCTTTGAATTTCTTGTTGGCGTGACAACTCTCGCACTTGGCCGTCGCATGCGCGCCGTCTAGCGGAAAAACTTTGCTGTGATCGAAATTGGTCAAACTGCCGGTGCCGTCGTGGCAACTCAAGCACTCACTGCCAAAGGTATTGATGTGATCCGACATGAAGGCCGCGTCGTGTCCGCCGTGACAATCCACGCAAGTTTGCGCCGCAAACGAAAACTTGTCGCCCGCGTGGCACGTGCGGCAGGTGAACGGCGAGCCGTCGTAATTCTTCGTATGTGTGGTCAGCGCAAAGCCCGTCTTGGCGTGATCGAAGCTGGCGCTGTCGAGCGTCGCCGGAGTCCAGGCCGTGGTGGTGTGGCAGGCGGCGCAGTCCGTTCCGAACATTCCGGCGTGCGCCACCGGCTCGGCATGACAAGCCGCGCACTGAGTCGGGGTGTCTTTCGCCGCCTGGCCGGACTTGTGGCACGCGGCGCAGGGAATGTTCGCGTGCGCGCCGTCAACGACAAACGCAACTTGGGTGTGATCGAAATTCTTCATCGAATCCACGCCGTCGTGGCAGGCCGTGCAACTGCCGCCGAAGGCCGCCGCGTGATCGACCATAAAGGCCGCGTCGCGCGCGCCGTGGCAATCGGCGCAGGAGGCCGCGTTGAACGCAAAACCCGAACCCGTGTGACAAGTTTTGCATTCCAGCGGCGAGCCGTCGTAATTCTTCGCGTGCCGCGCCAGGCTGAAGCCCGTGGCCGCGTGATCGAAATTCGCCAGCGACATAGTCGACGGATCGAAAGCGCGCCCTTTGTGATCGGCGTGGCAGGACTGGCACCGGCCGGTGTCTATCGTGATGAGCGCGCCGTGCAATCCGGCGCGGCTTGCCCGCTCGTCACGCACGTCGGTATGGCAGGCCTCGCAGCGCGTCGCCTCCACGCCGCGCACGGGCGTGTGGCATTGTTGACAATCGTTTTCAAATTCCGCGTGCGATTTGAATCCGGCCAGCGGCGTAGTCCGTTCGGCCAGCGCCGTGAGCGGGCCTGGGCTGAAGGCCATGCCGCCGGTGAACCAAACGGCGGCGCTCACACCGGCGAGCAACACTAGCGCGCTCAAACAGCCCATCGGCGAAAGGAACGGATGCTGACGATTTAGCGCCATAGTCCCGCCCCGAAATACAACGTCGCGCCGACGTGAATCGCCACCGAGCCGAACAGCGTCAACCCCATCGGAACGTGCGCGACGTGCCAGACGCTGAGCAGCCGCCGCGCCGCTTCGAGCGCGCGCATCTGCCGCTCAATGTTGCGCCGCTGGACGAGCATCCGCTCGATGTCGGCCAGTTTTTGTTTTTCGGTTTTCTCCAGTTTGCGAACCTGATCGTGCAGGCGCGAGCGGTAGCGCCGCTCGTCCCATGAGCGCAGCAGCACCAGCATCAGCGCGTTGCGCTGGACTCGTTTGCGCCGGGCATCGGCCTCGATCAATGCTTTGACCGCCGAGGAGCGGCGCGCAACCAGTTCGCCCAGACTGTTCTGCACCCGGCCAATCTCACTCGCCAGTTCGGTGGAGTTGGCTTCGGCCCCGGCCATCGTGTGTGGGATAGCGGTATAAAAGTAGCGGCCAAGAAAGCCGCTGGCGGCGACGAGCACGGTCAAGCCCAGCGTCACACCGGCCAGCCCGCGAAACTGAAACGCGGTGTGCAGCAGAACGAGGAACGGGCCGACGATGCCGGTGAAGATGTGGAACGAAAGCCAAAATCGCAGCGGCCCCGCCCATCTCAGCCAACTGATCCGCTTCCTCATGCTGTAAAGCGTTTCGGTAGCAACCATCAGCGCCGTGCCGATGATGCCCAGCCAGTGGCCGAAGGGGTGCCCACCCGACGGCGCGGCCACCAGCGCGTAACCGCCGTACATGCCGCTCAAGAGGAGGCAGACGAACAGACTCGATTTCAATTCTAGAGATTCATCCATCGCAGACCTAACAGACCTGTGAGGTCTTGGAGACCTCACAGGTCTTACCCAATTGAGAGTCTCAGTAGATCACGAAACTCGTAGATCAGCCCCTTGTGGGCGGTCAAAACGGGGACAAGCCCCTATGCTACGCGCCCGATTTGTGATTTACTGACTCATGTTACGCACCGCAGGACGCTTCGCGTACCGCAGAGTACGCTGAGTCCGCAGAGTTGATTTTGCTGAAATTCTCGGCGTTCTCTGCGCTCTCCGCGGTAAAAATGCGTAAGGTGAGTTACTGAGTCTATCCAATCAGCCGCCCCGCTCGGTTAAGCGCAAACTAGGATTATATTATGGACGGGTTAAGTGATGCCCTTTCCATAGGAAGGCTCGACTATAATCAGCAACGTGACCCGTATTCTTGTCGTTGACGACGAGCCTCTCATTACGGACTCGCTCCGGTACAGCCTCCAGCGCGAGGGTTTCGAAGTGAGCGTGGCGCACGACGGCGCAGAGGCCCTGCGCGCCGCCGAGGCCGACCAACCCGATTTAGTGGTGCTCGACGCGATCATGCCCAAAATGGGCGGCCTGGAAGTGTGCCGCCGCTTGAGGGCGGTGAGCGCCGTGCCGGTGATCATGCTCACTGCGCGCGGCGAGGAAGCCGACCGGGTGGCCGGGCTGGAACTCGGCGCGGACGATTATCTCGCCAAGCCGTTCAGCTTCCGCGAACTTTTGGCGCGCATCCGCGCCAACCTGCGGCGCGTTGAAATCGATCAACGCCAGACCGACGATGCCCCACAGCGCATCGGCGCGCTGTGCCTCGACCGCGCCGCTCACCGCGCGTTGAAAAATAGCGCGGCCGTTGATCTGACGACGCGCGAATACGATCTGCTGGCCGAATTGATGAGCCGCGCCGGGCGCGCCCTCAGCCGCGAGGCGCTGCTGAACGCCGTATGGGGCGAGAATTGGATCGGCGACCCGCGCACGCTCGACGTGCACGTGCGCTGGCTGCGGCTCAAGATCGAAGACGACCCGGCGTCCCCGCGCTACATCCAGACCGTGCGCGGCATGGGCTACCGCTTCGCCGGGCCGGAGGAATTCGAGGAACGCGCATGAGGTGGCCCCGCACGCTTCGCGGCCAATTGTTGGTTTCCCATTTGTTCATCACCCTCATCGGCGTTGCGCTGGTGGCCATTTTTGCCGCGCGCACGCTCACCCTGGCGCGCATCGCCGAAGCCGAACATTCATTGGAAGACGTCGGCTTTCTCGTCAGCAACGAACTCGAAGAGCCGCTGAAGGAATACGACGAAGGCAAGACTAAGGCCGAAGCCGGCATCAGCGCCATTCTCATGCGGCATGCCCAACGCGGTTACTCTGATCTGGTCGTGATCACGACGACCGGGCAGGTGTTCACCACTTCGGGCATTACAAAATTATCGGGCGATCTGCGCGGGGCAACAGAGGTGCGCGGCGCATTCGCCGGAGAGGACTTGCACGACATTCGCCGCGACTCAACCGGGCGCGAGATGCTCTACGGCGCTGTGCCGATAGAACATGAGTCGCAAGTGTATGGCGTGCTGCAGTTAGCCACGCCGATGGCGCCGGTGCGAGAACAGATCGCGCGCACGCTGGTCGTGTTGATCGGCGTGGTATTGGGGGTGGCGGCCCTGGTGGGCGGCGTGGCCTGGTGGCTGGCCGAAAGTTTAGCGCGCCCCATCGCCCACCTCACCGCAGCCGCCGGTCGGATGGCCGAAGGCCGGTTGGATTACCCCGTGCCATCGGGCGGCAGCGCCGACGAAATTCGCCGCCTGGAACAGGCCTTCAACGAAATGGCGCGGCGGCTGCAAGCTCTGCTCGACGATCAGCGCATGTTCGTGGCCAACGCCTCGCACGAACTGCGCACACCGCTCACCAGCCTCAAACTGCGAGCCGAGGCCCTGCGCGCCGGTGCCTATCAAGACCCCGAAGCCGGGCCCAAATTCATAGCCGAGATCGAAAGTGAAATTGATCGGTTGACGAAAATGGTGAACGACTTGCTCGATCTCTCCCGCATTGAATCGGGGTTAGAGGCGGCGGCCGCGGAGCCGGTCGATCTCGCGCAATTGGCCGGAGAGGCGCGCGATGCCTTTTCGGTGCGCGCCGAACGTACGAGTGTAAAACTGATCGTCGCCGTAGAAGGGACGCCGCCGCCGATCGCCGGAAACGAATCACACATGCGTCGGTTGCTCGATAATCTGCTCGACAACGCCATCCGACATACGCCGTCGGGAGGGCAAGTGACAATACGGGTGGAGATGGCCGACGACCGACGACCAACGACCGACGAGCGAAGACCGACGACTGACGACCGACGACCGACGGCTGACGACCCTTCATCTCTCAGCCGTCGTCCGTCGTCCATCGTCCATCGTCCGCCAACTATCGTCCATCGTCCGCCATCCGTCACCCTCACCGTCTCCGATACCGGCGCCGGCATCGCGCCCGAGTATCTGCCGCACGTATTCGAGCGGTTCTATCGCGGCGCGGTTTCTGCGCGCGGCGGCGGCAGCGGGTTGGGACTCTCCATTGTGCAGAGCATCGCGCGCGCCTACGGCGGCGCGGTGAGCGCCGAGAGCGAGTTGGGGCGCGGCACGGCCATTCGCGTGGTGTTGCCGGCGTACCAGTAAGTTGCAACATCTGCTGCCACCCTCTGCACGCCGCCCTTTTTCTCATTGAACTCTTCGGTGTGTCGCCCTGCGGGCTATGTTAGAATTTCATAAGCTCTCGTGAAGCGTTTTGTCATTCGCAGCCCGTGACGAAACACACTCGCAAAGTCCGACTAACAAGATAGGATATGGACTGCCTCTCGAATCTTCGAGAGGCCGTTTATACGGAGGTTATCACTATGGCTCAAACTATTGCGGCGCAGGGCGCCCTCCCGGCGGCGCGGCGCGGCGGGCGTGGAAAATTTCTCGTCGGCGGCTTCATCATCATCGCCGCCATTGCTTATCTCATCGTCACCAGCATGCAAAGCACTGCCCAGTTTTTCCTCACCGTGCAGGAGTTGAAGGATCGCGGCTCGTCGCTCGTCGGCAAGAGCGTGCGCGTGTCCGGCGCGGTGGTCGGCGACAGTATTCAATACGACGCGAAAACACTGGAACTGCGTTTCACCGTGGCCAGCGTGCCGGCCGATCAAAAAGAAATTGACGCCCAGGGCGGGCTGGCGGCTGTGCTTAAGGCGGCAGTCAACGATCCCAACGCCGCCCGCATGGAAGTCGTGTACATCGGCGTCAAGCCGGACTTGATGAAGGGCGAGGCGCAGGCGATCATGGACGGCCACATTGACGAGAAGGGTATCTTCTACGCCGACACGCTCCTGATGAAGTGCCCCACGCGATACGAAAACGGCGTGCCGAGCCAAGCAGAAACGGCGCAACCGGCGCCATAACGCTTTCACTCCCATACCCCCACACTCCCACACTTGTATGGGCGTATGGGAGTGTGGGGGTGCACGTCTCGCATGATATTGACTCTCGGCCTCACCTCTCTCCTCCTCGCCTTCGGTTGCGCCATTTACGCCGCGGTCGTCTCACTGACGTTTGCGCCGCGCGTGCAGGCTGCCCCTGCCGCAGTCACTTGGATCGACAGTGCGCGCAACGCGGCCATGCTCACTTGGCCCCTGCTTACCCTGGCCTCGCTGTCGCTCATCATTCTGATCGTGCAAGGGCATTACGAAGTCGAATACATCGCCAGCGTCTCCTCGCTCACCATGCCCTGGTATCTCAAAGTCACCGCGCTCTGGGGCGGGCAGGCAGGCAGTGTCCTCTTTTGGTCGTGGCTCATGTCCGCCTTTACCAGCGCCGCCATGTTGCGCCGCTGGGTCCGCGACCGTTCGCTCATGCCCTATGTCGTCGCCGTCTCGATGATCACCCTGGCCTTCTTTTTGATGCTCAGCATCTTCGTCGAAAACCCGTTCAGACAATTGTGGGCCAACACCCTTACCAGCCAGATCGCGCCTGCGCTTTTTCAACCCGGCAACACCGTCCTCTACGCGCCGCCCGATGGCAACGGCCTCAACCCGTTGCTCCGCCATCCGGGCATGATCATTCACCCGCCCATGCTCTATCTGGGCTTCGTCAGCTTCATCATCCCTTACGCCTTCGCCATGGCCGCACTCATCACCGGCCGCACCGACGACGAATGGATTCGCACCACACGCCGCTGGACTCTCATCGGCTGGCTGTTCCTCTCGCTCGGCCTGATCCTGGGCGGACGCTGGGCGTATGATGTTCTGGGATGGGGCGGCTACTGGGGATGGGACCCGGTGGAAAACGCCGCCCTCCTGCCGTGGCTCACCGGCACCGCCTTCCTGCACTCCGTCATGATTCAAGAAAAGCGCGGCATGTTGAAAGTGTGGAACATGGTGCTGATCATCGTCACCTACGCCTTGGTCATCTTCGGCACATTTCTCACGCGTAGCGGCGTGCTCTCCTCCGTGCACGCCTTCGCGCAAAGCGCCATCGGCCCGCTGTTCTTCGGCTTCATCAGCATCACCTTCGTCGCCTCCATGTCCCTGCTCTTCCGCCGTTGGAACTCGCTCAAAAGCGAAGCGCAAATGGATAGCTTGCTCTCGCGCGAAGCCGCCTTTCTGCTCAACAATTTTCTCTTCATCGGCATTGCCTTCGCCACGCTGTGGGGCACGATCTTTCCCCTCATCTCCGAACTCGTCACCGGCCAAAAAGTGACCGTCGGCCCGCCATACTACAATCAAGTCAACGGCCCGCTGTTGGCCTTGCTTGTTTTGTTGATGGGCATAGCGCCGCTCGTCGCCTGGCGTAAAGCCTCCGCCCGATCGCTTGGCCGGTTGATGTGGACCCCGGCCGCCCTGACGGTGGCGGCCGGCGTCCTCTTTTATTTCCTCGGCGCGCGGACTCCGTTGGCGCTGGCGGCGTACGGCATCGCCACCTTCGTCGGCCTCACCACCCTCTCCGAATTTGTGCGCGGCACACTGGCGCGTATGCGGTTGGGCGAGACTCCACTCGTCGCGTTGATCCACCTCGCCGCCCGCAACCGGCGGCGCTACGGCGGCTACACGATTCATCTCGGCGTCGTCGTCATGGCCTTTGGCGTGATCGGGTCAAATTTTTTCCAACAACAAACGCAGGCCTCGCTGGCCGTGGGCGAAAAGCTCACCCTCGGCGGCTTTACCATGCGTTACGATTCTCTGGCGCAATTCCCCACCGACGATGGCCGCGACGTGGCGCGCGCTACCGTAAGCGTGTTCGACAGCAATGGAACACAAATTGCCACACTCCATCCGCGCCGCGACTTCTTCGTAGAAAGCGGCCAGCCCATGACCATCCCCGGTGTGCGCAGCACACTCGGCGAAGATTTTTACGTCTTGCTCGTCGGTTGGGAGCCGATTGCCGCCAGCGGCGCGACGTTCAAGATCTACCTCAATCCGTTGATCAATCTCGTATGGGCCGGGGGCATCATCTTCATCTTGGGCACGCTCATCGCCGCCTGGCCTGATGTAGATGAAGAGAAGCGATATGCCTCCTCGCCCGTGAGCGTAGCTTTCAGTGAGGTGTAACGGTCTATCCCATGAGTACGCTCATCTCTGTAGTCAAACTCTTCCTCTCCCTCTACAACCTCTTCACCGGCAAACCGGCGGCGAAGCGACCGCCGATCACGCGCCGCCGCGCCAACCTGGGCGTTTCGCTCGCCGCCGCCGTCATACGCTTGATTTTGCTGCTCGGCAGTCTCGCCTCGTTGTTGTTCTTTGACCCGGTCTTCGCGCAATCCGGCGAGCCCACCGATGATCAAGTAAACGCCATCGCCAGGCAGTTGTACTGCCCGGTGTGCGAGAACATCCCGCTGGACGTCTGCCCCACGCAAGCCTGCGCGCAGTGGCGGGCGACCATCAAAGAAAAACTGGCGGCCGGTTGGAGCGAGCAAAAAATCAAAGACTACTTCGTGGAGCAATACGGCGAGCGCGTGCTGGCCCAACCTTCTTCGCGCGGACTCAACGTCTTCGTTTGGATTCTTCCTCCCATCGTTTTGCTCGGCGGCGTGTTCTTCCTCGTCCAATACTTGCGCGCCGCCCGCCGCCCGAAGCCTGTTGCCCCGCCGGCGCAGGCATCGCCGGGCGACGACGCTTACATGAAGCAGTTAGAGAAAGAATTGGGAAATCGAAGGTGAGCGCAGTCACGCACACAGGCACAGCCCGCGAAAAGGCCGCGATGCGCTCCCGCGCGGGGCGGATGATCGACTACCCGACTACCATGCCCATCGCGGGTACAACCCACTCCTACGGCTACTTGACCACTTGACCACTCGACTACTCGACTACTTGACCCCTCGACAAATTTATGAACGATCAATCTGCCATCAGCCATCAGCCACCCGCCATCCGCCTCCTCCTCGGTTGGGTCGTCGCCTGGATCATCGTCATCGCCCTGCTGGCGCTCGTCGCCGTCAAACTGTATCAAGTCACCCTCGGCCCGGTGTCCACCGGCGGCGCGCCGGCGTTCACCCTCACCACCTTCGACGGCCAGAGCCTCTCGCTCGAATCGCTGCGCGGCCAAGTCGTCGTCGTCAACTTCTGGGCCTCGTGGTGCAAACCGTGCGAGCAGGAAGC
>CAYYCF010000061.1:0-6953 GCA_964470235.1 uncultured Anaerolineales bacterium
TTCGGCGATTTGAACTTGACCCACATGATCGGCAGCAGCGCCAGGCAGGCAATCATCGGAACGTAGAACGGCACTTGCGGGCCGAAGCGCTCCCACAACTGCGCGCCGATGTACGGCGCAGGCAGGGAGAAGAAGCCGATGCTGGTCGAGAACAGGCCGAAGGCCGTGCCGCGCAATTTCATCGGCACCGCTTTGGAGATCAACGAATTATACGCCGGGCTGATCAGCGCTTCGGCGACGCCGAACATGATCCACACGGAGGCGAACCCGGCGAAGGCGTGGCTGTTGACGAACACGGCCAAGCCGACGACGACGAACGCGAATCCGGCGACGATGCCCACTCGCTCGCCTTTTTTGTCGGAGAGCCAGCCGGCCGGAGTCATCAACAGCATCGTCATCAGCGAGGCCATGGAGCCCAGCCAGCCGATCTGCAGGTTGGACATGCCCCCAACGTTGTGCATGAACAGCGGCTCCAACTGAAACGACATGCTGAAGGAAATGTCGCGCGCGCCGTCCGAGATCATGATCCAAGTGACGATGCCGCCGGCCGTCACCAACCCGGCCATCGCCAGCAGACTCGTTTTCAAATTCGCAAGCGTCGGCCTGGCGCGGGCCTGCGTTTCTGCCCGCCGCGCATTGCGCGCCATGAACAGTCGAATGACGGTGGCCGAGCCGTACAACGCGGCGGCGGCGGCGAACATCGCTCTGAACCCGAACTGCTGGGAGAGATACCCGCCGATCGGCGGCCCGACCACGCCGACGACGGCGAACAATCCCTCGGCGATGCCGTACACCCGCCCGCGTGTTTCCTCGGTGGACTGTTCGGCGATGAAGGCTTGATAACTCGGCGCGACGAAGGATACTGCCATGGCGCTCAGCACCGACGAGATGAGCAGCCATTGCCACGTCGGCGCGGCCAGGTAAACGACGTACGCCGCCGCCCCGGCCAGACTGCCGATGGCGATGGCTTGCAGACGCCCCATCGAGTCCGACAGCCAGCCGCCGAGAATTTGGAACAGCAGCGGCGCGACCGCTCCAATGGTGAAGAACAAACCGATCTGCCCCACGTCCGCGCCGAGCGACTGCACGTACAACGGCAGCAGCGGCTGATACATCCGCCCGGCGATGTTGGCCAGAATCATCGTGCCCATGAAAATCAACAGCGGGCGAGTCAACAACGGTTTACGCATCACGTCTCACTCCAATGGTTTTCGATACGTCGAACTTCGCTTCACCGCGCGGAAACCGCAGGCTTCGTACACACGCAGCGCGCCCGTCGGGTTTTGGGCGTCCACGTTCAGCGCCGATTCGGTCATTCCCATTGCCTTGAACGTTCTCAGCGTGCGGACGATGAGCGCGCGAGCCAGGCCGCGCTTGCGCCACGGACGGCCGGTGCTGATGTTCTCGGACCAGCCGCGCTGGCGATGATATTGTTCGTTTTCCCCTTCGTTGATAAAGCCGCGCACCATGCCGGCCACTTGATTCGTGTCCACGTCCCACGCCACCTGCCAGAGTGCCGGTGTAAACTGCACCGGGTTGGCAAGCCAAAACTGGTAATCTTCCTCCGTCGGCGGGCTGTAGCCCCAATGATCCTTGAAAGCTTCGACGTCGGCATCCCAAATCTGCCGGTAATGTTCAGGCAAGACGGGCCGCACTTCGAGACCGGCCGGCAGCGGGAAGTCGGGGATAGCTTCGAGATCGGGCCGCACCATTTCGAAGCCATAACGAACCGCCGTGTAGTTGTGTTTCTTCAACAGCATCTCGGTGTCCAACTCGGTATCCGCCACAAACGCTTGAAAGTAGCGCGGCCCATCCCCCCGCTCCTCCGCCGCCACCAGCGCCATCCGATTCTGCAAAAAGCGCAGCATGGCGCTGCCGATCCCTTTTCGCCGCCACGCCGGTTTGACAAAGCCGATATGCCAGTAAATGCGCTCGCCGCTGCTTTGATGCGCCCACCACGCCCTCCCGTAGCCGATGACCTCGCCGTCAGCTTCCGCGAAGATCATGTCTTGACGCGGGTCGCAATTGACCAAATGCGAATAACTGTGCGCGATCTCCTCCACCGAATTCGTCCGCTCGATTTGATCGACCGCCTTGCTGGCCTCGATCACCGCGGCCATTTTCGGATAATCCTCCTCGCCCTGAAAACGCCGGAACGTCAGACCGGGGATATGCGGGTCGTTACGTATTTGAACCGTGTCAGCAAGCATTGCACTCTCCCTGTAGATATTTGAAGTTTGAAGTTTGTTGTTTGTTGTTACTCTCTCGTGTAATCCATGTACTGATTGACAACTTCGAAACCGCACGCCTCGTAAAATGCCAGAGTCTCCACTTTGGAATAGACGAGCGCAGTTTGCGCGCCGAGGGATTTCAGCCGCCGCTGGCCTTCGCGCACCACTGCCTTGCCCAGCCCCTGTCGCCGGGCCGCCTCCCGCGTCCCCACCGGCTCGAACTCGCCCACGCGGTTGACCGTATCGATCCAGCAGATGCAATAAGCCAGGAATTTACCCTCCGGCGTCGCCGCCACCAGATCAAGTTCGGGCTCGTACCCGGGAGCGTTGCGCAACTGCCGGTAAGCCTCCGTCGTCACCTTCGACGGATTCCATACGTCGCGGTGAACGGACACGCGCTCTTCGTATTCCGACTCGTCTGTGATATGGCGAACGACCAGACCCTTCAGGTCATTGCGACCCGAAGGGTCTAATGGAGTTGCCGTCAGATCGCACATCATCACAAGAAAACTCTCGCGCGCGCGTTGAAAACCGCGCCGCTCCAGAACGGCCTGTAATCTCGAATCATCTTTCAGCGCGGCGACGGTCAGTGGGCGCGGCGACTCGCCGTTGACGAAAAAATCACGACGGTGTTCCCCGGCCCAGTCCAACATCTCCCGTTCAATCAACCCCGATCCGCGCCACTGCGGATGAATCTGCAAGTCAAGCGTGGCCGGCGGAGAGAACCAGGCAAAGCCCAGCAATTCGCCGTCGTCCGCTTCCCACAGCCGGACGTTGCGCGCCGGATCGAAGATCGTGTTTTGATACATCCACCACGTCAAGTCGCCCACGTGCATGCAACCGGCATCGTGTCCGGCGGCGGAGCGGGCCGCGATCAAGAACTCGCGCATCTTGTGGAAATCCCCCTCAGCGTCATAGCTCCTGGATTGCATGATCAGGCGATCAACCTTTTTCAAAATCGGCCGCAGGCAAGGCATCGTGATCCGGCAAAATGCTTTCAACGTTTCGCACGGCAGGGATCGCATACGCGCCGAAACCAAGCAGGAGCATAAGAAACCCGCCGGAGATGAACAACAGCGACATGCCTGCCCCCGGGCCTGGCTCGACAAAACGCCCGAACAGGGCCGCGAGGCCGCCCCCTGGCGTCATAGCCGGTTCGAGCCACCGATCCGCCAGCCACCCGGCGGCAATCATCGAAACAGGCGAGCCGATCTGCGCGATCAGCCGCCGCGCCGAAAACACCCGGCCTTGCAAGTCCGGCGGAACTTTCGATTGCCACAACGATTGATTCGATCCGTCAATGATCGGAATGGCCAGCGCGGCGCAAAACCAACCGACGTACCAGAACGGGAGGCCGAATCCGATAAGCAAGAAGAATACGCCCAGGACGGCATGGCCGATCAAAACGCCGTGTACTTTCCGCTTCGGGCCGCCCCAGGCGCTCAAGATCAGCCCACCGGCCACGCCGCCTATCGCGCCGCTCGACTGGACACTACCCAACAACGCCGCGTTGCTGTTCGTGCGCGCCAGAATCATCGGCGCGACCATCGTCCCACTGAAACTCGAGAGCAAGTTGCCCATCAGAAAAACCAATTGCATGCCGAACAAGCTGGGCCGCTCGTAAATGTATCGGAAGCCGTACACCGACTCTTGCAGAAGATTTCCCCGCCCGGCTTGCCCCGCTTCGGTGAGGCGCGGCTGAGGGATATGCACCAGCAGCAGAGCGCCGACGGCGAAAACAAAAGTCATCACGTCGATCGTCATGATTCCACCGATGCCGACGACGCCTATGAGCAGACCGGCCAAGATGGGCGCAAGGATTCCCGAACCAAAGTCGGCCAACGACATCATGCCGCTGGCGCGGGCATAGTGCGTTTTGGGCATCATCGTGGAGATAGCCGCCGAATACGCCGGCCATTGAAACGATTGAAACGCGCCGGTGAACGCCCCGGCAACGTACAAATGCCAAATTTGCAAATGGCCGCCGACGTACAGGACGAGAATGACGACGGTCGAGAGTCCGGCGGCCAGATCGCTGATCATCATCACCAGTTTGCGATTCCACCGATCCACCAACGCGCCCGCAATCGGCGTGAGCAAAACCGTCGGCGCGAAGGTGAACGTGCCAACCAGGGCCAGCGCGGTGGCCGAGCCGGTGATCTGCCAGGCCCAGATCGTGAGAGCGAACTGGGTCATGGCCGTGCCGAACAATGAGATCACCTGCCCGAACCACACGACGGTGAAAGCAGCCATGCCGGTCGGGCGATTCGATTCATTCATGTGCATTCTCCTGGCAGATGGCGTATAGCAGATGGCAGATAGCGAGTGGCTTATGGCGTATAACCCGTGACCATTCGCTATCGGCTATTCGCCATCAGCAATAAGCTATCCGCGATACGCTATCAGCCACAGCGGCATTACAATAACCGCCGCCGCAGTTCGCCCAAATATTCAACTTTCGCCCGCTGCGCTTCGGCGGATTCGCCTTTCGCGGCAAGTCTCTCCGTTAACTTGCTCAACGCCTCTTCGTTCAAAGCGAGCAGTTGCACGTTGTTCGATTCGGCATTCCCCGGCTCACGTGTTGTCTGCTCGTTGAGGCTCAAGCTTATCAGCAGGTTGCCGACCCGAAGTGATAATGAGTTGTTCATGGATTCTTCTCCTCTTCTTTGCCGCACGCTGCCCCGGCGCTGCGCGCCCGTGGTCAGGGTGATAGCAAATAAAAATGCCGCAAGCGGAGCGCTCACGGCATTCAGCCCAATTACAAACAGGCAAAAAAAGACCGTGGGCGCTCAATTGCGCCCACGGCCAGATCAACGCGAATTAACCGCGCAATTCCCTACCGGCGACAGGCGCAATACGACAAGGCATCTCCAGCCGGACCGCTGGCGACGCGAAGTCGGAACTCGATGCTGCTCAGGTTGATCATCATTGTGAGTTGCGCCCTGCCTTTCTGTAGGATGGCCGAGAGTTTACCACAAGAGAAATAGAAAAGTCAAGAAATTCATCGGCACGGATTCAGCAGGGGCCAAAGACTCTTCTATACAACTCAGTCTGCAAAAGATTCTGCGGATCGCATCGCGCCTTCAAACTGCGAAAGCGCCGGATGGTCTCATCGCCCAAAAACGCCGCCGCATCCGGCGCGCGCAAAGTGCTGTCCTTCGCAAAATAGAAACGCCCCTGCGCCTCCAGCGCAATTCGAGTGAGGTCGTCGCACAGGGCTTGCAGGGCGCGGCGGTTGCCGTCGGTCACTTTGAAATCCATCGCCATCGAGTATCCGTCCACCGCGTGCGAGAGCAAAAAGGAATCCTGGCGATGCCGTTTTAGCACGCCCAAATAAGTGGGCAAGCCGCGTCGTTGCGTCAGCTTGAGCATTTCGGCGAACGAGTCGGCGGCGGCCTGATGCGGGATAAAACTTTGGAATTGGATCAGGCCGCCGCGCCCGTACGACTTCTCCCAATTCGGCACGTAATCGAGCAGGAAATTGAACGCCACCAACGATTGCTCAAAGCGTTTGTGATGTTCGAGCCTGCGGGAGTAAACATATTTCGCCGTATTCGTCAACAGCACGCCGGAGTTGTTCATAATAAACTGCATGAAAAACCACAGGGCGGATTTCGGAACAAGCCCGAAAAAAGTGTCCGGCAAAACTTGGTGATCGATCCGCAGAGTCCGCGCCGGGGTGGGATCGTCGCCGCCATGCAGATAGTCGGCGCGGTGGATCTGTCCGCGCCCCAGCCCGTCGCCGCCTGCCGTGCCATCCACCCACCCCACCAGGTAGTCGCTATCGGCCTTGAGCGGTTCCATCTCGTCAATCAGCCGGCGCAAGTTCGGCGCAGCCCTCGCCTCTACCACCAAATCGCCGGAGTAGATTCGCTTCAATTGCAGAGTCACTGAGGTGAAGACTCCCAGCACGCCCAGTCCACTGATCAGGCCGTAAAACAGTTTTGAGTTCTTCTTGGGCGTGCAGGTGATTTCTTCTCCGTTGGGCAAGAGCGCCGTGAATTCCAGAACGTGCTCCCCGATCGGACCGGCCACGAAATTATTTTTGCCGTGTACGTTCATTGCCAGGCATCCGCCCAAGGTAGGGAACATGGTGCCAGGCACCACCGGCGGCCACCAGCCGTCTTCCAACGCATGCACCCAAAGTTGCTGGATCGTCGCGCCGGGTTCGACTCGAATCACCCCTGTTTCCGGGTTCCAATCCAGCACGCGATTCATGCGCCGGAGATCAAGCGCCACTTGGCCGCCGTTGAGCGAAGCGTCGCCGTAACTGCGCCCCGCCCCGCGCAAGCCTACCGTGAAGCCGCGCCGCGCCGCCAGCTTGAACAGGCCGGCGATCTGCTCCGCGTGAGTCGGGCGATAAACGTACGCCGGACTGCCGATGGAACGGCCAAAATTTTGCAGGAGCTCTACTCGATCAATATCCGGGAAATGCATCGCGCGGCCTCCAGCCGCAACCAATATCTCACCGCGAAGGCGCAAAGGCCGCAAAGTTTCCCATAATTTTTTTCTTCGCGCCCTTCGCGCCTTTGCGGTTCAAAATATCTTCGCGGTTGGCATAGTTTCTGCGGAGGAATACAATAAAGGTGGTGGAGAGATAATCACTGAGGTGAGTCAGAAAGAAAGCCGCCGGAAGATGAACGATGGAACGTGACGAACGATCAACATCACCCACCGCCAGCGCGCCGGAACGTAAATACTTTGCTTGCGCCGCCGGATCGC
>CAYYCF010000061.1:7053-11357 GCA_964470235.1 uncultured Anaerolineales bacterium
ATGCCGACGATATGCCCCCCGCCGGTGCGCTCGAACAGCATGGCGGCTTGATCGAGCCAGGCCATCGCCCCCAACACATTGACTTCAATCATGGCCCGATCTTTTTCAAAATTGAATTCCGATAGGCTCACGGCAGGCATCACGCCGGAGGCATACACGATCACGTCCAGCCGCCCGAGATCGCGCAAAATGGTTTGAAACAGTTTTGGGATTTCGGCAAAACGAGTGGCATCGTGGGGGTAGGAACGCGCCCGCGCCGAACCCTGCTGTGCATTGATCTCGGCGCAAACCTTTTTGAGGCGATCAGCGCGGCGAGCGACGAGGGCCACGGCATAGCCCTCCTGCGCCAGCCGCCGCGCCAGGGCCTCGCCAATGCCCGACGACGCGCCGATGACGATTGCAGTGGGAGTGGGGTTTAGAGGAGTGGGCATTTATAGAAAGAGAGGGAGAGAAAAAGAGGGAAAAATAAACTTCGCGTCCTTCGCGCCGCCTGCCCCCTTTGGGGGTCGCGGTTAATTCCTCACCGCATTCACAAAATCCGCCATCATGTCGTACGCCGTCGTGTCCGGGCCTGGATCATGCGAAATGAGTGTGAGTCCGCTCGGCAGAGTGTCAATATCAAAGTGTGCGATAGACGACGCGCCGCGCACGCTGGCCAGCGGATCGGAAACGGGAATCTGCTCCGGGCGCACCGAAGCGGCGACCCGTCCGTTTTCGCGCGTGAGGCGGCAGACCAATTTGAACGGCATGCCGTCGGCGCGCGCTTGGCTCACCACTTCGGGCGTCAACCCGCGAATCCCTTCGCGTTGAACAGCCTGCGGTTTCAGCGGCGCATCCATCAACACCGTCGCCAGCGCCGAGACTTTCACCGACGCATCCCAACCGTCCACGTCGTTGCTCGGATCAGTTTCGGCCAGGCCAATGTCTTGCGCCTTTTTCACCGCCCGGTCAAACGTCCGCCCCGATTCCATTTCGGTGATGATCAAATTGCTGGTGGAATTGAGCAGGCCGCGAAAGCCCAGCAGATTTGCGCCAGGCAAGGTTTCGCGGAACAGCGAAAAGACCGGCGCGCCGCCCATGACGGTGGCCTCGAACATAAACCGCTTGCCCTTCGCCGCCGCCAAATCGCGCAGTTCGCGATAGGCGTGCACCACCGGCCCTTTGTTCGCCGTGACAGCGTGCGCGCCGTGTTCGAGCGCGGCGCGAATGTAGTCAATCGCCGGTTGCCCGGTCGCCGGATCGAGCGATGTGATTTCGAACATCACGTCGGCGCGGGCTGCCTTCAGCCAATCGCGGATGTAATCCGCTCCCACGTCATCCCCTCCCACGTAGGAGCGGGTCGCGTGTTTTTCGCGGGCTGTGCCTGCACCCGCGACCTTCCCTGCCAACAACGCAATCACGTCAAGGCCGTTCGGATCGACAATCCACCCCATCCGCCGCGTCGCCGCGCCCGTAATGCGCCATTCGATTCCGTACCGCTCGCGCAGTTCGTCGGTTTTCGAACTCAGCAACCAAGCCAACGAGCGGCCCACGTTGCCGAAACCCAATAGACAGAGATTGAATGTTCTCACAGCGGCGCTGATTATAACACCGACGTTGCGCACGTCATTCGCCGCCCTCGGCGAATTTCATTCATGCGCGCTATAATCACACCGACTCCCACTCCCCCATACACCCACACCTCCATGCGCTCCCGTCTCCTCCTCTTCACCCTTGCCTTCGCCCTCGCCGGTTGCGACATCGTGCGCGGCGTGGTCGGCGGCCTGCTGCCCGCGCTGCCCACCGCGATTCCCACCAGCACCCCCTACCCCACGCCCACACCGCAGCCGTCCGCCGCAGTGCTCTTCAAAGTGCGCGCGCCGGCCAACACGCCTGCCGGCAGTGTGCTCAATTTGATCCTGCCCGACTTGGTCGGCGGCGTCGCCAACAAAACATTCATCTTGACCGGCGCGCCCGACAATGTGTGGACGGCCACACTCCCCGCGCCCATTGGCGCCTTGCTTCGCTACCGCTATCAACGAGTCACCGGGCCGCAGGCGGCGGGCGAAGTGTCCGCCGATGGAACCGCCATCGCTTATCGCACCGCGCTCGTCACCGGCTCCATCGTCGTCGAAGAAACAATTGCCGCCTGGAGCGACACGCCCTTCATCGGCGAGAAAGGCCGCCTCACCGGAATCGTCCGCGACGCGTCCTCGAATCAAGGCCTCGCCGGAATCATCGTTTCGGCCGGCGGCCAACAAACGCTCACCGGATTCGACGGCGAATACGTGATCTGGAATCTGACCGCCAACACGATCACGCCCGTCACCGCCTTCGCGCCCGATGGATCATTCCGCGCGGCGGCGGCCTCCGCCACGCCGCCCGTCAACGACGCCGCCCATCTCGATCTTTCGATGGCGGCGGCGAAGACCGTCAAGGTTTCGTTTGCCGTCGCGCTTCCGCTGGATACGGCCAAGAATGCGCAAGTGCGGTTGGCCGGCAGCGCGTTGCAACTTGGCAGCGTGTTCATTGTCGGGCCGTCGGGGACCGTCGTCGCGCCGCAGCGCGAACCGGCGCTGGTGCCACTGGCCGATGGCCGGTGGGGAACGACCCTCGCGCTGTACGAGGGACTCGATCTGCGATACAAATACACGCTCGGCAGCGGGTATCTCAACGGCGAGTTGAACGTCGATAACACGCCGCTGGTGCGTCAACTCATCGTGCCGGCCGATGACCTAACGGTTGAAGATCAGGTTTTCGCCTGGCACGCGTCCATCATTGCGCCCGTATCCTTTGCCGTCAGCGTTCCGGCAAACACGCCGCCCACCGACGAAGTCACCATTCAATTCAACTTGGGGCGCGGCTGGCTCGAACCCGTGCCTATGTGGCGCGGCTCGCCCGCCAGTTGGAGTTACATTCTCTACAACCCGCTCGATTTCAACGGCGAAGCGCAATTTCGATTCTGCCGCAACTATCAATGCGGCACGGCAGACGACTCGGCCATGGCGGGCAGTAACCCGGCAGGCTACCGCTTCACGCCGACCCTCCTGCCGCAAGCATTCCAGAATACCGTGACCGCCTGGCAATGGTGGGGAGATTCACCCTCGCCCAACACGGTCATCCCGCCGATCCCCTCCCATCCAGGATTTCAAACCGGATTCGAACTCGCGCCCTGGGCCGCCGCCGATGCGCCTGCGCTGGGCATGGCGCTGGACACGATCCGCACCGACAGCGCGACCTGGGTTCGCATCCCGATCATTTGGGACGCGCCCACGGCCAACCCGCCGTTGATCTCCTTCGACCCGGCGCGCAGTCCGCTCAAACAAGACGTAATCGCCGCCATCAAGGCCGCGCGTGAGCGCGGATTCAAAGTCGCTCTATATCCGCAAATGCGTCCGGCAACCGACGGCGTGTTTGCCGGAGACATCAACGCCTACTTTGACGCCGGCGCAAAAGATTCGGGCTGGTGGGACGGCTGGTTCCGCGAGTACGCGCGCTTCATCGCTTATTACGCCGACGTGGCCGCCTTCACCGGATCGGACATGCTGTACGTCGGCGATTCGACTCTGGCCCACGCCCTGCCAGACGGCCCAGGCGCGCCGGCCGATGCCGACGCCCGCTGGCGGGGAATCATCGCCGCGATTCGCAAAGATCATTTTGGCGGAGTTATGGCGTTCGCGCTCGACTTCGCCGGGCAAGCGCCCGCGTTCACCGCTCCGACGCCGACCTTCCTCGATGCGGTGGATGCGATTGACGTGCGCTTCTCCGCCGCGCTCTCGCCGTCGCCGACCGCTTCGCTTGACGAACTCAAAGCTAATGCGGCCGCGTTGTTCGACTCGCAGTTGCTTCCGTTGAATACACAATTCGGCAAACCGATCCTCATCACGGCGGCCTATCCGTCGGCAGACGGCGGCGCGGCGGCGTGCGTGGGAATCGCGGCCGGCGGCTGTCAGCCGGTGAAGAATCTCGCGCCCGATCTGCCGGATACTTCCGTGTACCCGCTCGACTTGAATGAGCAAGTATTAGCTTACGAAGCCTTGCTTAACGCCGTCGTCACCCGCCCGTGGGTGAACGGTTTTTACGGTTACGGTTACAATGTGCCGGTGGCCTTGCGCGACAAATATTTTTCGCCGCGCGCCAAGCCCGCCGAAGGTTTGCTGGCGGCGTGGTTTCCTAGGATGAAGTAAAATAGTTCAGAGGTCATCATGAAAGGCTTAATGGATTTTCGCATTTGGCTGGCGCTGGGCTTGATCTTCAGCCTGATGGGTTGTTGCCTGCTCGGCGGCGGGCCGATCCTGTCCTCCGATTACAGCGGCGCAGGGTAC
>CAYYCF010000062.1:0-11161 GCA_964470235.1 uncultured Anaerolineales bacterium
CCGCCCGCCGCCCGCGCCGCCGGCCAACGCAACGCAAGACGGCCAAAGCCAAACCTGCCCATCGCACCATCATCGTTGTGGTTGAACAAGACGCCGATGGCTTCTTCGCTCACTGCCCGGCATTGCAAGGGTGTTACACGCAGGGCGAAACATATGACGAAGCGTTGAGCAATATCAAAGACGCAGTGCAATTGCACGTCGCCGACCGCCTTGCAAACGGCGAGCACCTGCCCAACGTCGAAGCCATGACATTGACATCGGGTTGACCAGCGACAAGCTTGAACGGTTACTCAATTGAGTTGTGAAAACTTCCGTTGATGATTCCCCCATCCGAACCCGGCCGGCCCGAAGCCGTCAACTCCCCCGGCTTCTGGGAAGAACGCTACCAGCGCAACGAGGCCGGTTGGGATTTGGGCTGCCCCACGCCCGTGTTCAGCCGCTTGCTCGAAAGCAAACAGTTCGCGCCTGGTAAGATCGTCGTGCTGGGCGCGGGGCGCGGCTACGACGCGCGCCAGTTTGCGCGGCAAGGCTTCACCGTCACTGCTGTTGACTTCGCCGCCGACGCCGCCCGCGACATGCACGCGCTCGCCGAGCCGGACGCGCCCGTCGAAATTTTGCAAGCCGATATTTTTGATTTGCCACCCGCGCTGGATGGAACATTCGATTACACCCTCGAATACGTTTGTTTTTGCGCCATCCCCCCACGCCGCCGCGTCGAATACGCCGACGTCGTGACTCGCCTCCTCAAACCCGGCGGCATCTTCATTGATCTTGCATTCCCGCTCGAAATTCGCGACGGCGGCCCGCCGTTTGCCGTTTCCTCCGGTGAATTCCTCTCCCTCTTCCGCGCGCGCGGCTTCACGCTGCTCCACCGTGAATTTCCCCCCGACTCGATCCAACCGCGCCGCCATCGCGAAGAACTATTGATCTTCCAGAAATCACAGGGTTGAAAGAATCGAAACCGCCGACAACACTGACTTTGATCCGCAGACCTGTCAGGTCTATTCTTGAAAGGTTATCTTCCCATGCCCCGCATCGAATCGCTGCTCTCTGCCCGCCTCTTTCTCGCGCCGCAACTCGCCGGAGACCGCCTCTTCTTCGTCGGCAACATCAGCGGCCGTCTCAGCCTGTACGCCATGGACGCGCGCGAGGGCGGCAGCGTGCCGGAGCCGCTTCTGCCGCCGCACATCGCCCTGCAAAACCCGGAACTCGTAGACGGCCTGTTGTATCAAGTCTTCCCCAAACTGGGCAAGATTCTGGTGATGTTGGATCGGGACGGCGACGAGAACTACCAGCCTATGCTCGTCCCATTGGACGGCGGCTTCCCCGAAGCGGCCTTCGGCGATCACTTCGACGATTACCGCGTCCACGCCGATCACGCCGACGTCGAGCGCAACGTCATCTACTTAACTGCCGAGTCGCGTAAAGAGGCCATGATGACGGCCTATCGCGGCAATTTGAAAACCGGAGCTTTGGAAAAGCTCGGCCAAAGCAAGTGGGGGTGTTTCGTCAACGGCGTGAACGCCAGCCACACAAAGGCTATTCTGGCCGACGGCTACACCGTCGGCGACAACGTGCTTTACCTTTGGACGAAGGGCGGCGGCGAGCGGCAATTGCTCTACGGCAAACCGATAGAAGCGCGCGCGGAAGCCGAAACCGTTCCGTTGAACTCTATCAATGCCTGCTGTTTCACGCCGCGTGATCGCGGCTTGCTGTTTACCACCTCCCTCTTCGACGACGCTTACGGACTCGGCTATCTCGATCTCAGCCAACCGCAGACGGTGAAGCCGGTCGCCATCACCGGCAAAGTCCATCGCGGCGCGGGTGAACTAGAATCGTTGGAGCATCTCACCGGCAGCCGTTATCTGGTCGGATACAACATTGACGGTTGCTCGTGGCGCTACGAAGGCGCGTTCGTCGAAGCAAAACTCACGATGAAACTGGGCGCCGTGATCTGCGGGCAGGGCGAATTGTCCAACGGCAAGTTGGATCACGTTTATTACGAGAAGGCCGGCGGCCGTTACGCGCTGTCGTTCTCCACCGCCACTTCGCCGACTCAGCTCTACACCGTGTCCGGCCGGAAACAAAAGAGCGCCCAGACGCACACGCGCGAGCGCACGCTGGGCGTCCCGCAGAAATTGCTCTCGCGCGGCGAAGATGCGTCGTTCGTTTCCTTCGACGGCACGCGGGTGTCTGCCCGCCTCTATCTCCCGGCCAAATCGCTGGGCTTCGAGGGCGCGCGCCCGCTCGTGTATTACGTGCACGGCGGCCCGCAGAGTCAAGAGCGCCCGGACTTCGCCTGGTTCTCCATGCCGCTCATTCAATTTCTGACACTCAACGGCTTTGCCGTTTTCGTGCCAAACGCGCGCGGCAGCACCGGCTACGGACTGAATTACACTAAGCAAGTGGATCGCGATTGGGGCGGCAAGGATCGACTCGATCACGTCCACGCGATGAAAGTGCTCGCCGCCGACAAACGGGTGGACGCGAAGCGAGCCGGAGTCGTGGGGCGATCCTACGGCGGCTACATGACTCTGACCCTGGCCAGCCGCCACCCCGAACTATGGTCGGCGGCGGTGGATATGTTCGGCCCGTACGATCTATTTACCTTCATGGATCGCATTCCCGAAACATGGAAGCCCTATTTCGCGCTGGCCGTCGGCGACCCGGCGAAAGACGCGGACTTCCTGCGCGAACGATCGCCGCGAACGCACATGGATCAAATCACTTGCCCGTTGTTGGTCATTCAAGGCAAGAATGATCCGCGCGTGGTCGAGCGCGAATCGCGCGACGTGGTCGAAGGCCTGCGCGCCCAAGGCAAGCAAGCCGAATATCTCGTGTTCGAAAACGAAGGCCACGACGTGCTCAAGTATGAAAACCGCGTGCGCTGTTACAATGAGATTACAGGATTCTTCAAGAAGCATTTGTGAAAGTGACGGGTAACGCGCGAACCGCAAGCGTGCCGTGGGCGATTACTTCGTTCACGGCATTTTAGTTCTCTATGAGCCAACTGTCAGACGCCATTCGCCGGTCCACGTTCGGCCTGCCCGCCTTCGGGCGCAATGCCTGGCTGTTCTTGGCCTCGGTGATCATCGCCGGGGTGGCCTTCAGCATTTATCAACTGTATTTCAATCTATACGTGCTGTCGCTGGGTCTGGGCAAGGAATTCCTCGGCCTGTTGGCCGCGATCCCGGCGGGGGTGACGCTGGTGCTCGGGCTGCCCTTGGGCGTGCTGGCCGACCGCATCGGCCGGCGCGCGGCCCTGTTGTCCGGCAACGCCGGAGTGGCGGCGGCCATTGTCCTGCTAATAAGTTCCCCTTCGCCGATCATCATGGTCGTAGCATCGTTACTGCTCGGCATTTCGCAAGCCATATTTATTCTGAGCCTGGCGCCGTTTATTATGCGCGTCTCAAAAGAAGAGACGCGCACGGCGCTGTTCAGCGCCCAATTCGGCTTGTCCACGCTCTCCGGGTTTGCGGGCAGTCTGCTGGCCGGGCAACTGCCTGGCTGGTTTGCCGGATGGCTGGCCGTCAGCGTCGAAAGCCCGACCGCGTATCGCGCCGCGATTTTGATCAGCGCGTTGTTGACCTTCGCCAGCAACATCCCGCTGTGGTTCGTTCACGAGTCGCCGCTGACGGAACGCACGACCAATGCCGACATCGGCATCGGCGGCCTGTGGGCGCAGTTGACCCGCCCGCTGGTAATCAAATTGATTGTGCCAAATATCTTCGTCGGCTTCGGCGCGGCCATTTTGATTCCGTACATGAACGTGTTTTTCAAAGAGCGTTACGCCATGCCGGATAACCAACTGGGTTTGCTATTCAGTTTGACGGCGGTGTCCACCGGCGTGGCGACGCTGTTAGGGCCGCGCCTGGCGCGTTCGCTCGGCAAAGTGCGGGCGGTGGTATTCACTCAGGCGGCCTCGCTGGTTTTCATGATGGCGATTGGCTTTGTCCCGGGTGTCCTCATTGCCAGCGCGGCGTTCTTCATGCGCAGCGCGCTGATGAACATGGGCGGCCCGTTGTATCAGGCCTTCAGCATGGAGCAAGTGCCGGATCACGAGCGCGCCACGCTCAACAGCGCGCAGACGCTGGTGTGGGAATTCGGGTGGGCGTTCGGCCCGGCCGTCAGCGGCTTCGTGCAACAACGATTCGGTTTCGCGCCGTTGTTCCTCGCCACGACTGCCCTTTATGGCGTGGCCGCCGTGTTGACGTATGCGTTCTTTCGCGACGAGGGACGACTGACGATGGACGGCTAATGATCGTCGTCAGCCGTCCGCCGTTTGTCGTCATTCATGATGGAACTCCTCACATCCTTCCTCGCCGCCGCCGATGCCGAATCACTTGACGCGCTCGACTCCGCGCTGGCCGGTTTCAAACGATTGCGTGAAGTGAAAGCCAACAGCACGGTCGAGATCGGTTTCTTTACGCGCACGATTAAGCCAATCGGATTGGCGTTGGGCCAGCGGCTGGCGGCGAAAGGCGGAATCCGATCGGGCTGGCTCAAACGGTTGGCCGGAGACGAAAAGGCCGCCGTGCGCTGCCTGGCTTGCGTCGTATTGGGCGAAGTCGGCAGGGCCGCGCCCGAGTCCATCGTCAAGATCGCCCACAAACTGGCGAGCGATGAGCGTTGGGAAGTGCGCGAGTGCATCGCCAACGCCTTCGACGATCAAGTCGGCGTGAGCCACCCGGAGTTCGTTTACGACCTCATGCGCCGCTGGGCCGCCGACCCCAGCCCCAACGTGCGGCGCGTGCCCACCAACGCCCTCATGCGCTACGGCATCAAACAGCCGCGCAAAGTGATCGCCATTATGGATACCCTGCGTCACGACGAAAGTGAATACGTCCGCAAAAACGTGCGCTTCTGTCTGCAACAGATCGCCAAAGAGAAGCACCCAATTTTGGGCGCGGGCAACGCGGATAACCCCGACGTGATGCTTTTGACGCTGCAAGAATGGGCGAAGGACACGGACAAACACAATCGCTGGATCATCGCCGGGACGCTGGGCAATGTGTGGGCCAAGAATCGCCTGACGCAAGCATTGGCGCTTCTCAAATCCCTGGCCGCCGACGCAGACAAACTGGTGCGCGGCGCAGTGGCGGCTTCCATGCGCGACCTGGCAAAATATGATGCCGAGGCCATTGCAGAGGCCGCGCGCCAGTGGGCAGAGGACGCCAATCCCAACGTGCGGCAGACTGCGGCTATGGTTCTCAAGAAACTGAAGTGACTCTTTTTTGACAACGGATGAAACGGATTTGAACGGATGTTAATACAGTTTTATCCGTTTATATCCGTTCAATCCGTTGTCAAAAGAACCGCGCTTGACCAATATACCTACCGAGCAGCGTTCATCCTCCAGCCCGGCCCGCATCGGCGTGGTGGCCGACACGCACATCCCCGACCGGATGCGCGCCCTGCCGCCGCGTTTGTTCGACGTTCTGCGCGGCGTGGATTTGATTCTGCACGCCGGAGACATTTCCGCGCCGGGTGTGCTGAAAGAACTGGAACGAATCGCGCCGGTGTTGGCCGTGCTGGGCAACCGCGACTTTTTGTATCGAGGGAACTGGAGTCTGCCACAGGATCGCATCGTCGAGATTGGCGGCGCGCGCATCGGCTTGACGCACGGGCACGGCGGCGCGCGCGGCTACATCAAAGAGAAGATTCTGTATTACACGACGGGCTATTATCTCGATAGATACGATGCCACCGTGCAGGCGCGGTTCAGCGGTGTAGACGCCATCGTCTTCGGCCATTCGCACCATCCGGTCAATCAAGTGCGCGACGGCGTGCTGTTGTTCAACCCCGGCTCAGTCGGGCCGGAATACAAATTGAAGTCCGGCGGCTCGGCCGGGCTGTTGACGGTGTGCGCGGGGAAAGTGAGAGGGGAGATTATTCTTTTGTAGTTGCAAATTGCCGTCGCACGAGTATTATTATCCCCATGCCCCTCCTGCGCGACCCCGAAGGAATCGAAACCAAACACCTGCACGACTTTGCGAGTTTCGCCGGCGCGCGCGTGTTGGAGATCGGCACAGGCGAAGGCCGGTTGACGTGGCGCTTTGCCGATACCGCCCGCCGCGTAATCGGCGTGGACGTTGATCCGGCGCGGCTGATCGTGGCCCGGCGCGAGCGCCAGCCCCATTTGCAAACGCGGGTGTCATTCGCCTTCGCCAAAGGCGAATCACTCCCCCTTCCCAAAGAGCAATTCGATGTGGCAATTTTGGCCTGGTCGCTTTGATGAATTGAGCGCGAGGGCATGGTTCATGCCCTGAAAGAAATTTGGCGCGCCCTCGCGCCGCGCGGTATATTAATTGACCTGCGTCCGCTGTCGGACCAGTGGCCGATAGAAATTCTGGACGGGGATCAAGCGGCGCTCGCCGGACATATAGACGATTCGCAGGACGGCGTCGCCGACACAGACGCGAACAACGCCCTGTTGCGCGTCGAGGGCAGCGGCTTGTTTACCCGCGAGCGCGAAGGCACTTTTACTTTCCATTGGTATTGGGATACACTGGACGAAATGCTGGCCTACGTCAAAGAACGGTGGACGAACACCCGCATCCCCGAGGAGGTGATGGCCGAAGCGAAACGATTGCTGACCGGCGCGGGGGCCGACCCGAAGATTCGCATTCGGGGCAAGATGATCATTTCGCGGTGGAGGAAAACGGACGAATGATAAGAAGGACACGAGGGCAACTTGCCATGAACCGCATCCAAATCGAAGAAGGCTTTCGCTTGACCCTTCCGAAAGAATTGCGCCGAGAAATGAAAGTGGGCGATGAAGTGATAGTCACTGTAGATCACGCCGGGCGGCTCGTCGTGCTTTCCGAGAAACGCATCCGCGCCGTGTTACAACAAACTGCTGGACTCTGGCAAGGGCGCGACGACATACCCAACGACGGCGTGAAATACGTCAACCAATTGCGTCGCGGACGACGTTTGCGCCGATTGGGGATTGCCGGCCATGCAAATCGTTGACACAGACGTACTCATCGATCATTTTCACAATGTCAGGTTAGCCACCGAATATATTGCCAATACGCTTGTCAATGGTGAGGAACTTTTTATTTCCACCGTTTCGGTAGCCGAAATCCTCGCTGGACAGCGAGCCGGAGAAGAAGAAACAACGGAAGCGCTGTTTTCGCTTTTCACAATTTCGCCGGTTGACGAGACCGTTGCCCGCACGGCAGGCGCATACCTAAATCAGTTTGCTCACACACATCATCTCGATTTAGGAGACGCGCTCATCGCTGCTACTGCCAAATCGCTTGGCGCAGAATTGGTGACGCGAAATGCGAAGCACTACCCAATGAAAGAAATCGCAATTCGAGTGCCATACGAGCGCGGGCGCAAGTAGTCGGAGTCCTATGCAAACCCACATCCGCGCTTCCATCGCCGTCACCGCCCTCGTCGTCGCGCTTCTCGCTGCCCCGCTCCTTCCGCGCACACTGCCCCAGGCCACCGCCGCGCAAAAAGCCGTGCGCGAATTGGCCGCCGTTGCGCCCATTGAAGTGAAATGGAACGAAGCCACCGGCACACCCGACTGGCTCGACAGCCCCCTGCCCTACGCCCTCTCGCGCGCCGAACGCGCCGACCCCGAACTGGCGGCCCGCGACGTGTTGAACCAATATCGCGATATTTTTGGGATTCAAAACGCCTTCGCTGAATTTCAATTGGTTCGAATCGAGACCGACTCGCTGGGGCAATCCCACGTCCGCCTGCAACAGATCAAAGACGGCCTGCCGGTGTTCGGTCGCGTGTTGATTGTGCATCTCGGCGAAACCGGCGTCCTGGGGATCAACGGCGACTTTCAACCCGGACTCGATCTGGCGACTGTTCCCTCTCTCACCGCCGCCCTGGCCGAGTCGCAAGCCCTGGCCGCCGCTGACGGCTTATCTCCTCAAGTGTTCGCGCCAGGCCGATTGACAATCTACGTTGACGACACAACGCACAAGCCTTTCCTCGCCTGGCAAATCTTTGTTAGCGCTCGTTCACCCTCCGAGCGCATGGCCTATTTTGTGGACGCGCACAACGGAGCCTTTTTGCATCGCGTGCCGCTCACCGCCACCGATAAATACCGCGAAGTATACGACGCCAAACTCAAAGACAACCTGCCAGGCAAATTGCTGGCCTCCGAAGGCACCCTCCCCCGCGACGCCGACGGCGCGGCCGCTTACAAAAACGCGGGCGTGGTCTACGACTACTGGATGAAAACATTCGGGCGCGATTCGTTCGACGGCAGCGGCGGCACGATCACGCTCGTCGTCCACTCCGCCGAACTCGGAAACTCGTATTGGGACGGGCAGGAACTTGTCTTCGGCGACACCGACAATTACAGCACGAACAAAGACGACGCGCTGGTGCTGGACATCATCGGGCATGAATTCACTCATGCGGTGGTGCAGTACACCGCCGATCTCGTTTACGAGACTCAATCCGGCGCGCTCAACGAATCCTACGCCGACGTGTTTGCGGTGATGGTGGATCGCGAAGACTGGCATTTGTTTGAAGACAACACCGCCTCGCCGCCCGTAGCCAAGCCCTGGTTGCGCGACATGCAAGACCCGTCGCTCGGCGACTACAACCCGCGCAAACCGCAGGCGGGTTGGGGGCAGCCGACTTTGATGAGCGAGTACGCCAACTTGCCCAACGACCGCGACGGCGATTGGGGCGGTGTGCACGTCAACAGCGGCATCCCGAATCACGTTTTGTATTTGGCCGCCACCGCCTCCAGCCGCGAAGCCGCCGAACAAATCTGGTACCGCGCCCTCACCGCCTACCTCACCTCGAAATCCGACTTTCAGGATTTTGCGCAAGCGATCCAAAAATCGGCCAAAGATTTGTACGGCGCGAACAGCAAAGAAGCCAACGCCGTGAACTCGGCGCTGGCCGCCTCCGGGATCATCAACGCGGCCGTTCAACCGACTCCGGTTCCGGACACTTCCCCCAAGCCCACCGTTGCCCCCGTTCCGGCGCAAGTAGTCACGGCGGGTTGCACCGAAATGATTTCCAACGGCACGTTCGAGGGCGGGCGCTCCGATCCGTGGGTCGAAAGAACCGCGCTCAACACGCCGATCATCGGCGGCGACTTCCCGCACACCGGCCTCAAGAGCGCCTGGCTCGGCGGCACGGATCAAGAATCGTTCCAATATATTTTCCAGGACATCAACATCCCGGCGAATTTGATCAACGTGACCCTGACCTACTGGCACTACCTCGAGCCAAACGCCGACAGCGGCGCGCCCGATGCCACTTTTGAATCGATCATGGCCGACCCCGACAGCGGCAACGTGCTGGCCTCGCTCGAAGAGTTCCCCAGCAGTCAAGGCGACAAACAGTGGCGGTCGTCTACCCTCGATCTTTCGGCCTACGCCGGAAAGAAAATGCGGTTGGCCTTCACGGCCAATATGGTGCGCGGCAACTTGAGCAATTTCTTCGTGGATGACGTGAGCATATCCGCTTGTAGCAGCGCCACTACCGCCCCCGTCACCGGCGGGGCCAACGTCGGCATCACCGGCGCGATCACCGACGCCGGCACGGGCAAAGGCATCGAGGGCGCCACGTTCTACGTCCTCACCACCACCACCGCGCAGGCCTCGGCCGACGGCAAACTCTCCGGCAGTGAAATTATGGCGCAAGGCACGAGCGACAAGAAGGGCAACTTCAAGCTCGACAAGAAACTGCCGCGTGGCGCGGCGTACAACGTCATCATCATCGCCAGCGGTTACAAAACCATCACCGCCGACAATGCTTTCAATCTCACCGCGCAAGACCCCGACCCGGTGGATTTGCAGGTGAAACTACAGAAAAGATAATACGTGACCCGTGACTCGTGATGCGTGAAGTCTTCTCACGCGTCACGAGTCACGAATCATGACGACCTGCTATGACCCCTCAACCATGCTGTGTCTGCGACAAACCCGCCGTGCGCGGCTTGGGCAACCGGCCGTATTGCGCCGAGCATTTCGAACACGCCACGCGCGAAAATCACGGCTTCGTCAAATCCGGCCTTGCCAACCTGGGGCTGATCGTCGTATTCACCCTCGTCGTCGCCGGGCTGGCCGCCATCGCGCCGGTCAGCCTCAACCGGACCGGGTTGATCATCGCCGGTTTGGTAATTTCGATCATCCCGGCGGCGTTGTGGCTGGGTTTCTTTTATCAGCAAGATCGGCTCGAACCCGAGCCGCGCCATTACGTGTTGGCCGTGTTCTTGCTTTCGATCCTTCTGGCCGACGCTGTATGGCGATACTTAGTCAAAGGCGTTTTTTCAATCGGCGATTGGATTGCGCTGGACAACACCAGCGCGATTGTCGGGTACATTCTGGTGATCGGCTTCACGCTGGAAGCGATCAAATACGCCGTAGTGCGCTTCACCGTTTACCCCACAAAGGAATTTGACGAACGGATGGACGGGATTGTGTACGGCACGGCGGCGGGGTTGGGCATCGCCACCATGCTCAACGTCAACTTCATCGTCGAGTCGGGCGGCGCGGAATTATCTTCGGGCGTCATTCACGTCGTCGTCAACACGCTGGCGCACGCCGCGTTCGGCGGAATCATCGGCTACTTTTTGGGCGAAGCCAAATTCGTCGGCGAACCGCCGTGGTGGATGCCGCTGGGCGTGACCATTGCCGCCGTGTTGGACGGCTTGTTCTCGTATTTTCTGGCCGAAGTGAATCAAGCCGGGATGACGGTGTCGCCCTGGCGCGGTTTGCTGTTCGCGCTGCTCGTCGCCGCCATCACGTTTGGCGCGCTGCTGTTTTTGATTCGCCGCGCCATCGCGCAGACGCTCAGGACCGGCAGTGCCGATTCGCAAATCAACGCATAACGTAACTGCTCACGCCTCAAGCATCCTGAACGGAGCGGCGGCGCTGCTGAGCGAAGTCGAAGCATCCGCCGCGCAGTTGAAGGATGCGGTTCTTGCGCGTGACTCGCATCCTTCGACTGCGTTCCGTCCGCTTCGCGCAACACGCGGAACTCCGCTCAGGATGCTTGTCTCACGAGAGCCGTGAGCAGTTACCGCATAACAGCTAATCCGCCCGGCAACGTCGTTCTGCCCCCACCCATTTTTCTGCCTGCAAACAGAGCAACGGTCGGTTTCAGAAAAAGGGTCGGCGCGGATTAGTTTCCTTAAGTCTGCAAAGTTGATGTAGCTGAGTCAAGT
>CAYYCF010000063.1:0-2365 GCA_964470235.1 uncultured Anaerolineales bacterium
CCCGTCTGCACGCAGACGATAGTCCCCCGCCACTCGGCTTTCCCCGGTTTCCCATCTTCAAGCCACAACCGCACGATGAAGGTGTGACTCTGCTTGAGGTGTGGAGGCATGGCTAGGCCACCGGCGATGAGCATTGTTGCCAGAGGCTATGGCAGGCATAACCCGCACGCGGAGCGATAGCGGAGTGCGTCGGGTTCATGCCGGTGTTAGCCCGCCGCCTACAAACACACGAAGGCGACTGCATCTTCACACAATCACATTGCTCTTGCCTCATCACGCGCCACCTCACAAGCTGAGAAGAGCGCATGGGCCTAGGGCATGGCCGTGGGCACTGGCACAGGCGGCGACATGGACGCAAATGGAGCGGTCAGTCCACAGACCGTAAGCGCATCGTAATAGACAACGGCTGTCCTGGCTGAGGCGCCTACCTGAGGGCCTATACTCAGTCCCCCCGGAGGAAGGGGGAGAGAGTCTTGGACATCCACTTCGCTCTTGCCGTCAACCCAGACCTGAATGTGTCCTTGGAAGATGGAGATTTCCAAGTAATGCCACGCACCGGGTGTCGTCCTGAACGTGCCGCGTTTGATTTCCGACCGGTCGGGAGATACGAGCGGCCGACCCTCAGCATCCCAAATGCTTCGGTACACAATGATCGCATTGGTGGGCGACGGCAAGATGTGGATTGAATAGACGGTTCCACTGACTTCCATTCCATTGAACTCGGAGGGGCCCCATGAGCGCCACCCAAAGCCAAGCAAGGTCCGGTCGCTGACCATAAGCCTCAGCCGCCATACGGCATCGTCGAAGTAGTGCTGAGCCTCCTTCAGCCAGCTTTCTATTTCCGAGTCTGGCGAGGCCTTGGAGAGGTCGTGAATCAGAACAATGTCACCCTCCGCGTCCGGCGCTGGACCCAGCAAGATGTCGGGCCTGCCTTCTTGGAATCCGCCCATGGACTGCGCCTCTCCATCCTGAAAATCCTCAACATACAGCAGAGTCTCGCCAGGCGCGCAGGCCTCCTCCGGAAAGATCGCATAGGGGTCGCGGTGGAGGGCGACCACGACTTCGTTTGCGCCCCGTTCCAGGTTCAGGGATTGTTGAGCAGGTAGATAGCCCTGGGCAGAGACCGTCAGCGACCCACCCATGCCCGGCAGATTGTGCCAGGCCACTTGCCCTGTGTCGTCGACTGCCAAAGGCGTCTCGTCCCCCGATTCCGGAAAGACCAGGCGTGCCCCGGCGACGGGGTTGCCTTGCTGGTCGGTCACACGCACACTCAGGTCGTAGGGGATGGGTGTCGGCGTGGGTGTCGGCGTGGGCGTCGGTGTGCTTGTCGCCGTGGGGGAGGGGGTGGGCGTCCAGGCCGCGGCCGTCATGGTGGCGACCTCCGCGGGCGAGGGGCCGCAGGCAACAATGAGTAGGCTGAACGCAAGGATGATTATCAAGCGAACGTGTGACTGATTCATGTTTTCCTCCTTGTTTGTCGGCAACCCGCCCGGTATTGGGAGAAGGGCGGGCTAACGGGAGCATATGCGGCAGCGGGCAGAGACTTGCACTCTGCAAGAAACGCCAAGCTTTGCTTGGCGCACTAACAGGGGCGCATCAGCCGCGCGTGAAGTGAAGAGTCACTCCTCACAACAAGCTCGAGGATACTTCCTTACGGGAACTTCAAGGTGGTAACATTCGAACCGGCCGCGCCGCCGGTGATTGCGTTACCACTGGTCTGGAACTTAAGATTGGAGGGAATGGCGCTGGACGGGAGCGCATAGACCTGGGTCTTCACGGTGATGCTGGCTGGCAGAGCGTTGGACGGGATGGCACTTGCGGGCAAGGCCAGTGTGGCCGAAGTGGTGTTCGCGGAATACTGGTAAGTGGTGACAGTGCCGTTCACGTTCAGCACAACCGTATAGCCGCTTTCATATTTGCATGTGTCGGTCCAGCTCAACTTGAGCTTGCTCGTGCCAGATTTGCTGCTCTTAAGAGAGGGTGTGGGGCACGGCACAGTAACTTTGGCCTTGGCAGGCGAAGACCAACCTGCGCTGTTGTATGCCGTAACCTGGAACTCGTAAGTCTGGCCCGGCGTCAGGTTGGACACTGTAAAGGAAGTCGCGTTTTTCGCTGCTCCCGGTGTGCGTGAAGCCCAATTTCCACCGGGAGTCCGCAGGCCGATGTCAAACCCCGCCTCGTTGTTAGAATTGTCGCGCCAGGTAAGTTTCACGGCAGTGCTGCTGGTTGCGGCGGCCGTCAGCTTGCTGGGCGCGACGGGAGCGCCCGACTGGGCGAGCGCGGGCGCCCATACTGCGGCCAGAGCGAACAGTGCAGCCAACACAGGGGAGGTGAATTGAAAAGGGTAACGGGTCAACATGGCTTA
>CAYYCF010000063.1:2465-3623 GCA_964470235.1 uncultured Anaerolineales bacterium
ATTGAACCGCACTCTAGCATGTCGCTATCACAAAACTATCTCAGGGGAGTCAAGGCCGGCGTAGTTTTAAAGACCGCGTCGGTCTGATTTCTATTTCAAGCAAATAGCGCGATGAAGTGGCACGTTACGGAGGAATTTGCGCCGCAATGCGCGGTCGGGCAGGGAGCAGGCGCGGCGGGCGAGCAGAGCGCGGGCGCGGGCCAAGTAGCCGTCGGCATCTGAAACACCCAGCGCGCGCAGGGCGCAGGCGTGAGCGAACCAGATCAGCGGTTCGTAGCCGTTGGCGTGACCGGCGGCTTCGAGCAAACGAACGGCCTGTGTTGAAAGTTGGCGCGCCGCGTCCGTATCCCCCTGCCGCAATGAAATTTGGGAGAGATACGCCAGCGCCAACATTTCGGCCCGCTGGAAGTTGTGGGCGCGGGCGGTGAGCAGCGAGGCTTCGGCAATTTCGCGCGCGCGATCCAGCGGCGGGTTGCCGGTTTTTGATAGCAGAACTTTGGTCGCCTGATTCTGGAACGTGGCCGCCTCCTGCCACGCGCCCATTCCCTCGCTCATGGCAATCGCTTTTTGCAGACCCAGAATGGCATCGTCGGCGAAACCCAAACCGGCGTCGGCCAGCGCCGAGCAGGCCAGGGCGCGCATCTCGCCGTAACGGTAGCCGGCGGCGCGGCAGGAGCGCAGTGACTCTTGCGCCAATGCGCGCGCCGTTTCATATTCGCCGATCTCGCAGCGCACGCCGGAGAGCGCGCGCAAAAGCGAGCGTTCCAACGACGAAATTCCCTGCGCTCGCGCCAGGCTCAACAACCGTTCGCCTTGCGCGAGCGAGTCGCCTAAGCGGCCGGCCATCCACAGCGACAACACCACATCGCTGGCGATGTCGATCACCAAATCCAGCGTGCCACGCTCCAATGCTTCGGACAACACTTGCAAGTAGGCCAATGCTTGCTCGGCGGGATGGCCTGTGGAAACAAGACCGAGTATGGCCTGCCCCTTCAAACGAAAATTGCGACTCACTTCGGCCAGTTGAAGCATGCGGTTGAAGTGCGCCATGGCAACGTCTATCTGCCGGGTGTGCATGCAAATGTTGGCGAGACTGGATCGGGCGCGCGCTTCCAGCAAAGGATCGTCGAGGTCGAGCGCGGCGGCGAGGGCGTTATC
>CAYYCF010000063.1:3723-6957 GCA_964470235.1 uncultured Anaerolineales bacterium
GCGCGCGCCACGCGATGGTGCAAATGGCGGCGGTGCGACTCTTCCAGCCGTTGATAAATAATTTCACGAATTTTGTCGTGGTTGAATTCGAAGCGCGCGGCGCCGGGCAGTTCACGAATCAGCCCGGACTGAAACGGCGCGGCCAAGCTGTCGAGCAAGCGCGTTTCATCCTGCCCTGAAGCCAGGAGGAGAAGATCGTAATCGAACTCGCGCCCGATGACGGCGGCCAAGGTTAGAAAGTCGCGTTGATCTTGATTGAGACGATCCAATCTTGTTTCGAGCGCGGCGCGCATACCGGCGGGGATGGGCAACTGTGAAATATCGTCGGCCTGTTTGTGAATCGGGATCGCCCATGCGCCGTCGGCGTCTGCCCGCAGGTAGCCGCTGTCGAACAACGAGCGCAGGGTCTCGATTACAAAAAGCGGGTTGCCTTCAGTCTCAAAATAAATCCGATCGGCAAAATTGGCCGGGGGTTGCGCCGTGCCGCCCATGCGCCACAGCAATTCTGCCGTTTGCTGGCGGGAGAGGGGCGGTAAGTTGATGGCCAGGCGTTGCGTTTCGGCCAACTGCAGAAGCCAGTCGTTCGACTGTTGATCTATAGACAACGCGAGGGCTTCGGGACGATAGGTGATCAACAGCAAAAGGGGAGAGTCGGCCAGAGCGCGGATCAGGTGAGTGAGCAAGTCCAGGGTCGAACCATCGGCCCAATGCAAATCGTCAATGAAAAGGAGTAAGGGCGTTTCCGGCGTGGTCAGCGCGGCTAGTGCGCCGGTGAGCGCGGTGAAAAGCCGCTCGCGAGATTGCGCCGCCGACAGTTCCGGATTCTCTGGCACGTCCGGCCATAATTCGTAAATCTCCGGCGACAGGCGGGCGATCTCGGCCAGCCACACACCGGGCAAGCTCTCAAACATCGAAGCCGGCAGATGTTTGAGGGCGGAGCGCAGGAGTTCGACGATGGGTTGGTAAGCCGACCGCTCTCCGGCTTCGTAGCACCGGCTTTTGAGAACGAGCGCGCCGTCCTTTATCGCCGCCGCCCATTCTTCGATCAACCGTGTCTTGCCGAGGCCTGCTTCTCCGGCGACGGTCACAACTCTGAGGCGCGCATGTGCTTCGCCCCACGCTTCTTGCAAACGCGCCCACTCGCCATCGCGCCCCACAAAAGTAGATTCGGATAACGACCGCGCTCCCGCCCCTGTCTCTATTCGGCGCTCGCCGCCAAGCAGTTGATGGTAAAGGGCTTCGGTCTCTGGCATAGGGCCGACGCCCAGCTCGCGGGAGAGGGCTTCGACGCAGCGGCGGTATTGGCGCGCGGCAGACACGCGGTCACCCTCGTCGAGGTGAAGGCGCATCAACTGGCGGTGAATTTCTTCGCGGAGCGGATCGTGCGCCAGGATGCGATGCGCGCAGGTGATGGCCAAGGCAATGGCGCCCGCGCGCTGGTGGCAATCCAACAAACGCTCCAGCGCTCGCAGGTAGTTGTCGCGCAGGCGTTCCTGCTCCTCCAAAACCCAATCGTCGTAGAAGCCGCTGAGAAAATCGCCCTGATAATATTCGACTGCTCGCGCCAATAGATCGGGCGGGGTGTCATCATCCAGATCGCGGATGGCTTCGGCGTCCATGAAGAAAGAGAAGGGCGGATCGAATTGGACGGTGGCGGAGTCGGCGCGCACGGCCACCGCGGCCGGACCCAGCGTTTGGCGCAAACGCCACAACTCGGTATTAAGGTTGCGGCGCGCGCGGGCGTCTGGAATATCCGGCCAGAGGGTGGCAGCCACCTGTGCGCGATCCAGCGGCCGCGCGCGGCGCGTTGCCAAATAGGCAAACAATAAGGCGGATTTGCGCGTGGCGAATGGCGACAAAAGGACGTCGCCCAAAGCCACGCGCACGGAGCCGAGCAGGTTGACGGTGAGCGTGTTGCCGGTCACCCGATTGACTTTCCTCTCCATCAAGCATATAACATTGACATCCTTCAAGCAAGAGTAATTTGTTCTTCTTTGAATTTCAAATGATCGACACAATCAAACTCACTGTCCTCGGCGGCAGTAGTGTTGCCACGCCGGAATTGATCCGCGCACTGGGCGCGCGCGCCGACTGCCCGCCGATTGATATTGTTCTGCACGGGCGCACGGAGGACAAACTGGCGAAGGTCGCCGCCGTGAGCGCGCGCCTCGCCGCCCGCGCCGCCAGGCCGATCGCCGTGACCCGCACCACCGATCTCCGCCGCGCGGTGGAGGGCGCGGACTACGTTTTGAATCAAGTGCGCGTCGGCGGGTATCCAGCGCGGGCCTACGACGAATCGTTCCCGCACGCCTTCGGCCTCCCAGGCGAGGAAACGTTCGGGCCGGGAGGGATGAACAACGCGCGGCGCACGATCCCGGTGACGCTGAAGGCGTGCAAAGTTATCGAGGAAGTTGCGCCGGGCGCTTTGCTGATCAACCTCACCAACCCCAGCAGTTTCATTCAATATGCCATTACAAAATATACGCGGGTGAACGTCGTCGGCGTGTGCGACTCGCCTATCGGCATTGCGCGCGGCATCGCGGCACTGCTCGGCGCGCCGCCGGACGAATTGTGGATCGGCTACGTGGGCATGCACCATTTCGGTTGGGTGACCGAGGCGCGATGGAACGGGCGCGACGTTTTGCCGGAGGTGTTGGCGAAGATCGAAAACCTGCCAGGCCTGCCGGTGGACGCCGACATCGTCCGCGCCGTGGGCGCGGTGCCGAGTTCGTATTTCAAGTATTACTACCACGCCGACCGCATGTTAGCAAAGCAACGCGGCCAGAAAACGCGCGCCGACCAACTGCTTGAGATCGAAGCGAAAATCATGGCCGACTATGCCGACGAAACGCAGGACGGCGTGCCGGCCAGTTTGGAATCGCGCGGGGCGCACTGGTACGATGAAATTGTCGCGCCGGTGTTGATCGCGCACGCCAACGACTCGCGATCAGTTTTCATTTTGAACGTGACCAACGGCGCGGCGGTGGACTGGCTGCCGCCGGAGACCATCGTGGAACTGCCCGTCGTTGTCACCCATCACGGTTTTCATCCCCCCCAACCGCCGGCCGCGCCGACCGACGTGCAGGCGATGGTGCGCACGAATGCGACGTTCGAGATGCTGTGGGTCGAGGCCGTCGTCGAGCATTCATACGACAAAGCATTGCGGGCGATGATGTTGAATCATTGGGTGAGCAATCTGAATCAAGCGAAGGCGATTTTGAAGGAAATATGGGA
>CAYYCF010000063.1:7057-8913 GCA_964470235.1 uncultured Anaerolineales bacterium
CAACAAAGTTGGCCTGCACGCGCGCCCGGCGGTGTTGTTCGTGCAAGCGGCGCAGGGGTTGGACGAATTCGCTCGAACACCACGATCTTCCACGGAATAGAAAATTTTTGCTGAACCGGAGTCAGCCCGTGTTCCGCCGCCACGCCGAGGATGGCTTCGGGCGCGTGCAAATAAAAACGGTAGCCGGAGCGGGTGATCCACATCGCGGCGTTGATGATCTTCTCGAAGATGCGCATGTACCACGAATCGGTGGGGAAGCTCACGGCCATGAGGCGGTTGGCTCGCTGCGCCGCGGCGCCCACCAATTGCGGCATATCCGGGTAACAACAGATCACGCGGTGCATGATCACCACGTCGGCGGGGGCCACGCCCTCGGCCTCGCGCGCAAAATCGGCGAGGCGATGATCCACGCGATCACTCAGCCCCAGCTTTTCGGCGACTGTTTTGGCGGCGTTGACGTAGGCGGATGAAACGTCCACGTTGACGGCGCGCGCCGCGCCGCGCTTGAGCAGTTCGGCGTGCAGGCCGCCCAGCCCGCCGCCCACTTCCAGCAGGGAAGCCCCCTCCACGCCGCGCGCGCTCACCGCCTCCACGATGGCGCGAGCCTGTTTGTCAATTCCATTCTTCCAATAGGCTTTCAAATCGGCGCGAGCGCCTTTGTCGTTGAAGATATTGTTGAGACCTTGATTGTGCGCGCAGCAGTTCATGTTTAGCTCCCTCGGTCAGAATTAATCCGCAGATGGCACAGATGGGCGCAGATTATTTGATTTCATCTGTGTTCATCTGTGTCATCTGCGGATAAGTATTCACAACTGCCCCGTATCATCCCACGTTTCCAACAATAAGTGATACGCCGGATCATCATACCGCGAAAGCGCAAACGCCGGCGCGTAACTTGGCAGAGAGCCGCCGGTGATGTGCGCCGCCAGCAGTTCGCCTGCGGCGCAAGCCGCCATGATTCCGTAGCCGGACAGCGCGCCGATCACAAATGCGCCCTCGACGGGAAGCGGCCCGATGAGCGGCCGGTTCTCGCGCGTCTTGGTGTAATAGCCGCCGTCAACCATCGGCTTCGGCGCGTTATCAAAATAAACGCGCAAGCCGGGAATCATCTTCGCCAGCCCGCGCAGAACAATATCGGGAAACGAGGGATCAAACGAGATCGGAAAAACTTCCGGCACGGGCGCGGTGTCGTAAGCCCACAGCATGAGCAGGATATTGCTCTCGCCGATTCCTTCGGGGCGTAAATGCGCGCCTGCGGGCAGCTCGTTCAACATCCACGCCGTCTCTTGCGACTCGGCCAGCATCTCGCGCTCGTCGTCCGACCAATCCAACGTGATCGGGTCGGCGCAGATGATGAAGGGCGCATCGCGCGGCACGACGCCCAAATGATCTTTGAACGCGATCTTGGTGTGCCGCTCGGAGAACACGGGCAGATCGACTCCGATCATGCGCCCGACGTTTTTCAACAGCGGCCCGGCGGCGTTGACGAACACGTCCGTCGAGAGGACGCCGCTGTCGCTCAACTTCACGGCGCGGACTCGCCCTTTCACTTCCACACTCTCCACCCGCGCCGACACCACTTGCGCGCCGCGCTCCTTCGCGCGCTCCAGCATAACCATGCCCAACTGTTGCGCGCTGAGCCAGCCGCAGCGGCGGGCGTGAACGGCGGCGACGATGTTCTCGGAAAGATAGGGGAAGTGCGCGCGGAGGAGGGCCGGGTCGAGGATCAAATCCGCGCCGTCGGGTTGATCGTCAAAGCCGTGCGCCTGGGCGGGGGTGTACGGGACGGAATGAATTCCGTTACCGGCATGAACCCGCAATTCCCCCGCGCCCTGTGCGGCGGCGCGCTCTCCGGC
>CAYYCF010000063.1:9013-11045 GCA_964470235.1 uncultured Anaerolineales bacterium
TACCGGCATGAACCCGCAATTCCCCCGCGCCCTGTGCGGCGGCGCGCTCTCCGGCTTGTTGGAAAACCCGAATCCGGTTGGGATCGGTCGTCGTGTAAAGATACCCGCGCCGGTTGAGTTGAAAGACGTTGCCGCTTTCGCGCGCCAAGTCTTCGACGAGGTCAATACTGCGATTCATAAAGCGCACCATCGCCTCGTCCGGGCCGGGCCACCAGTTGCGGTAGCACTCGGTAGATTTGTCGCTGGTGAGCGTGAGCGGCGGGCGCTCGTCCACGAGGACGACGCGCTTCACGCCGCGCTTGACGGCGAGATAGTAGGCGGCGGCTATTCCGGCGATCCCCGCGCCGCAGATCACGACATCAGCAATGTCAGGCATTTTTTGACAACGGATGGAACGGATTTTAACGGATGTTGTTAATATCCGTTCACATCCGTTTCATCCGTTGTCAGAAATAGTCCCGCCAATTACGTTCCAAACTTTCACGCGTTCCACAAACTCCTTCTCGAACAGACTCAAATCCGTCGTGGTCAGCACCGATTGCTCCGCGCCGCCGATGCGCTTCAGCAGATCGCGCCGCCGCCGGGGATCGAGTTCGGCCAGCACTTCGTCGAGCAGCAGAATCGGCGGCTCGCCGGCGCGGTCGTTCATCCACGTCATCTCGGCCAGCTTGAGCGACAGCACCGCCGTGCGCCCCTGCCCGCGCGAACCGTAAATGCCCAGATCGATTCCGCTGGCGATGAAGCGCACGTCGTCGCGGTGCGGGCCGGTGAGGGTCATGCCGCGTTCGATCTCCGACCGGCGCGAAGTTTCCAGCCGTTCGCGCAGACTGGCGGCGATCTCGTCGGGCGTGATTCCGGCGCGCGTGATCGGCACGTCGAGGCCGAGCGGGATCTGGCCGGTGTCGTCGGCCAATGGATCGAAAGCGGGCTGATAGGCCAGCCGCAGATGTTCCGCGCCTTCGGTCAGTTCGCGGTGAATGGGCGCGGCCAGCCGCTCGATCTCCTCGATGGCTTTCGCCCGCGCCGCGATCAACGTCGCCCCGTGCCGGCAAAGTTCCGTATCCCAAAACTCCAATTCGGTTGATCCGCCGTTTCGCTCTTGCAGTTGTTTGAGCAGCGCGTTGCGCTGTGAAAGAATTTTTCCGTATTCGCCGAGCGCGAGGCAATAGACCGGGTCCACTTGGCAAAGGGTCGTGTCGAGATAGCGGCGGCGGTCGGTGGGCGAGCCTTCGACCAGCGCCATGTCCTGCGGCAGAAACAGCACCACGTTCACCGCGCCGTGCAGGTCGCCCGCGCGCCGTTTGAGGCCGTTGATCAGCACCGTTTTTTTCAATCGCGGTTCGAGCGCCGCGCCCGCGTCTTCCAGTTCCACCCGAATATCCACGCGGCGGATTTCTTGCGCCGTGTGCACTTCGGCCAGAATTTTCATGTAAGGGCGCGAATCGTTGCGCAGAGCCAGCCAGTGAATCAATTGGCGGTCGGCGCTGGCGTGCGGCGAACTGGCGGTGGCGAGGTAATAGATCGCCTCCAGCAAACTTGTTTTGCCCTGCGCGTTTTGGCCGACGAGGATGAGCGGCCCGGCGGGCAAGTCGGCTTCGAGGCGGGAGTAGTTGCGGAAGTTGGTGAGCGAGAGGTGGGCGACGCGCATTGGGGGATTATAATTCACCCCCCATGTCCTCCCTCAACCTCATTCACCGCTCCTGCCTCCCCGACTCTCTCTCATCTCCCGCGCCGGCCGTCGTGATGGCGCACGGACTGTTCGGCAATGAAAACGTGATGTGGCAATTTGAAAAAACTCTGCCCTCGGGCGTTATTGCCGTCAGCCTGCGCGCGCCGTTTGAGGTGGGAGGAGGGTTTGGGTGGAATCCCCCCTCTCCCAGCGGGACGGTCGGAGACCGGGTAGGGGGTGAGGGAGAATCCGTCGCCGCTCTGCGCGAATTCGTTTCGCGTTTGCCCGAAGTCTATCCCGTCGATCCGTCTCGAATCGTGCTGATGGGATTCAGCCAGGGCGCGGCGATGGGTTATGCGCTGG
>CAYYCF010000064.1:0-10953 GCA_964470235.1 uncultured Anaerolineales bacterium
AGCTTGCTCGCGAGGTCGGCGGCTTTGTAGGCGGCAATGGAGCCGGTGACGCCGAGAAGGAGGTGTTTGTTTTTGAGTATCATAGTTTCCGGCGACTCGAAGTCGCGGCAACACAAGGCAAAGTCGGCCTCCGCCGACTGGCATTACTGATTCAAGTCGTAAATAATTTTCAAACCATCCAAAGTGAGCCACGGCGCGATAATCTCGATCACAGCCGTCTCGCGGGCGATCAGTTCGGCCAGGCCGCCAGTGCCGATCACTTTCATGTCGGGCCCCAGTTCGGCCCGGAAGCGGGACACCATGCCTTCGACCAAACCAACGTAGCCAAACAACAAACCGGATTGCATGGAGTGCACGGTGTTTTTGCCGATGACAGCCGGTGGACGCGCCAGATCGACGCGGGGCAGTTTGGCCGTGCGCAGATACAGCGCTTCGGCGGCGATACCAATGCCTGGGGCAATGGCCCCGCCCAGATATTCGCCCGTTTCAGAGATGGCGTCGAAGGTCGTGGCCGTGCCGAAATCCACACTGCAAGCGGGGCCGCCGTAAAGTTGCTGCACCGCTGCCGCGTCGCAAATACGATCCGCGCCGACTTGCTTGGGGTCGTCGTAGCGCACGCGCACGCCGGTTTTCACCCCGGCCTCGACGATGAGCGGATCGCGGTTGAGATACGCTTTGCACGCTTGCGCCCAAACGCCGGTCAGCGGCGGCACAACGGAGGCCATCGCAATGGCAGTCACATCGGATGTTTTGATTCCGGCGTGATTGAACAGGCCGACCAGTTGTAAACCGTATTCATCCGGCATACGCTCGTGCGCCGTTGCCAGCCGCCACCTGGGGCCGAGCGTTTCGCCTTCGTACAGGCCGAGGGTGATGTTTGTGTTGCCGATGTCTATTGTAAGAAGCATAATAAAACTCCCAAACTTGTAGTGAGCGAAGTCGAACCATCCCAATATCCAAATCCCAAGTTCATGCGGCGCCGTTTGGGGCTTGGGGTTTGGGATTTGGGATTTCGGGCAATAGAAAGTTGTCAATCAATCTCGTATTCCCGATCCGAACCGCCAGCGAGAGCAAAACGACATTGCTCGACACCCAGTTGAATTCGGTCAACGTATCGGGGTCGGCGGCGGAGGCGTATTCGGCGCGGGCGAGGGGTTCGGCGGCGACGGTTTGCGACAGGATAGCGCGCAGTTTGTCGCCGTCGCGTTCGCCTCTGTCAAACGCGCCTTTGGCGGCAGACAGCGCGCGATACAGAACGGTCGCCGCTCTGCGCTCTTCGGGGTTCAGATAAGCATTGCGGCTGCTCATCGCCAATCCGTCCGGCGCGCGCACGGTGGGGCAGACGACAATCTCCAGCGGGAAGTTAAGATCAGATGCCAGGCGTCTGATCACAATCACTTGCTGCGCGTCCTTCTGGCCAAAGTAGGCGCGGTTGGGTGTGAAGATGTTGAACAGTTTAGGGACGACGGTGGTCACGCCGCGAAAGAATCCTGGGCGGGCTTTGCCTTCAAGCGGCGCAGACACGTGCTCGACGTTGACGAAGGTTTGGAAGCCGGGCGGGTAAACGATGTCCGGAGTCGGCGTCCAGACCAGATCGACTCCTTCGCCTTCAAGCATTTTCAAATCACGATGAAGATCGCGCGGATATTTGCTCAAATCTTCGTTTGGCCCGAACTGCGCCGGATTGACAAAGATGCTGACGCCGACGTGATCGTTTTCGGCTTTGGCCCGGCGCACCAGGGTGAGGTGACCTTCGTGCAAGTAGCCCATTGTCGGCACCAGGCCGAATGGGCCGGGGAGGGCGAGTCTGGCTTTTCGGAGATCGGAGACTTTGGTAAGAATCTTCATCACGAATGACACGAATGGACGAATGACACGAATGCTTTTTTAGTTGACGATGCGGACAATCGTGTCATTCGTGATTAAGCGCATTGACTAACCGATACAATGTCTCATTCACCGGCACGTTCACCCCCAGCGCGCGCGCTTCGCGCACCACCGCGCCGTTGATGGCCTCAATCTCTGTCGGCGCGCCGCGGAGTATATCTTGAAACATAGAAGAGCGATTCTGCGCGGTGGCCTGCGCCACTTCGCGCGCGCGAGCCACGGGGTCCGGAAATGGAAGCGCGATGCCTTTGGCGGCGGCCACGGCGGCGGCCTCGCGCGCGGCTGCGTCCATCAACGCCAGGGCAGAAGGCCGCTCAAGTAATTCGCCGTTGGGGACGCGGAGCAACGCCGTGAGCGCATTGATGGCGGCATTGACGGCCAGTTTTCCCCAGGCGAGGGATGTCACGTCCGGCGCAACGTGCGTTTCAAAATCTGCGGCGATGAGGAGATCGACGAGGGATTGGATGCGTGGATGAGCGCCGACGTGGATCGCCCCCCGCCCGCCTTCGCGAACTCGGCCAGGAGCGATAAGAGTCGCGCCCTGCGTTGTAACGCCGAGGGCGGCGCGATCCGGGCCAAGTTCGGCGGACAGCGTTTCAAAGTTTCCGATTCCGTTTTGCAGGGTGAGGGCGACGCCGTCCGGTGCGAGGAACGATTTGATCTGTTGCGCCGCCCGCCCGGTTTGCCAGGATTTGACCAGCACCAGCGTGAACTGCGATCCGATGCACTCTTCGGGAGTCGTGGTCGCGTGAACGCCTCCCCTGATGGAAAGCCCGCCCTGACGCGAAGCGTGTCGAAGGGTCGAAGGGCGGACAACTTTTTCGCCCGCCGCCGTTTCAAGCGTGATGCCGTCCGCATTGATAGCAGAGACGGCATCCACCCAACTGCCGAGCATACAGACGGGAACGTGCTGACCGAGTCGCGCCGCGAACAGCGAGGCCATCGCACCCACGCCCACAATGGTGATCATCTCTATTCACCGCGAAGGCGCGAAGGGCGCAAAGGTCGTATTCCGATTTCTCTTCTTCGCGGACTTTGCGTCTTCGCGGTTCAACTCATCACCGGCTCCGCTTCGAGATCGGCCAACAACGTCTCCCACTCGTCCGCCGGGATGGAGTAAGTGTGCGCTTCCGTCGGGAAGCGATGCGCGATCACGTCTTGTCTGTATTCGGCGAAGGCGCGCATCATTTCGCCATGCACGTCGGCGTACTTCTTGACGAACTTCGGCGTGAAGCGATCGAACAACCCGAGCAGATCGTGCGTGACCAGCACTTGCCCGTCGCAGGCCGCCCCCGCGCCGATGCCGATGGTTGGAATAGCGAGCTTGCGCGAGATCAATTCTGCCACGCGATCCGGCACGGCCTCCAGCACGATTGCAAAGCAACCGGCCTCTTCGAGAATCAGCGCATCTTCGATCAGCCGCCGCGCCGCATGGGCATTGCGCCCCTGCGCTTTGTAACCGCCCAGTTTGTGAATGGACTGTGGCGTGAGGCCGATGTGCCCGCACATGGGAATGCCAACAGTCACAATCGCCTCAATCGTCGCGGCCATTTCGCGCCCGCCTTCGAGTTTGACGGCGTCCATTCCGGCTTCGGCCAGGAAGCGCCCGGCGTTGCGAACGGCCTCCGTTGTGGAAACTTGATACGACATGAACGGCATGTCGCCGATGAGGAGCGGCGCTTTCGCGCCGCGCGCGACGGCCTTGCAGTGATGGAGCATGTCGTCCATCGTCACCGCGAGGGTATTCTCGTAGCCCAGCACCACCATGCCCAGCGAGTCGCCGACCAGGAGTGAATCGATCCCGGCGCGGTCGGCGGCCAGGGCGGTGGCGTAATCGTACGCCGTGAGCATGGTGATCGGCTCGCCGTGTTCTTTCCTTTGGCGGAAAGTGTGCGTTGTAATTTTCTTGCGATCAGCAGTGGGTTGAGTGGACATTGGCTATCTTCTCCTTGTTAGAAAGTAAGATGCCCCGTCATAAGAGTATGGGGGTATGGGAGTAAGGGCGTCGTGTCGTCCCTGGATGGATACGAGCGACGAATGAAGTATAGCATAAATCAGGCCGCAGTCGCTGTGGTATGATCTTCGCGCATTCTATTGCGAGAAAGGAAGTCACCTGTGAAAAACATTTGTGTGGTGGGAGTCGGCTACGTCGGGCTAGTGACCGGCACGTGCTTCTCCGATTTGGGCAACCGCGTCGTCGGAGTTGACACGAACGACGAGCGCATTGCCAACCTGAACAAAAACGTCATGCCCATTTACGAGCCTGGGCTGGAAGAGATGGTCAAGCGCAACATGGCTTCCGGGCGCTTGCGGTTTACATCGTCCTACGCCGAAGGATTGAAGGAGGCCGAGTTCGTCTTTATCGCCGTCGGCACGCCGGAGGGCGTGGATGGCGAAGCCGATTTGCAATACGTGCGCCAGGCGGCGGTCGCCATCGCGCAGAGCATGACCGCGCCACTGGTCATCGTCAACAAATCCACCGTGCCGGTGGGCACCGGTGACTGGGTGGCCGACATTGTACGCCAGAGCCAGCCGAAGCCGATACCGTTTGCCGTCGTCTCTTGCCCGGAGTTTTTGCGCGAGGGCGCGGCCCTGGCCGATTTCATGAGTCCGGCGCGCACGGTGCTGGGATCACTCGACAAGGATGCCGCTCACAAAGTGGCCGACTTGCATCTGCCGCTGCGCGCGCCCATCGTCGTCACCGACCTGCGCACCGCCGAGATGATCAAATACGCCTCCAATGCTTTCCTGGCCACCAAGATTTCATTTATCAACGAGATCGCAAATATTTGCGAAGCATTGGGCGCGGATGTAAAGGAAGTAGCCGCCGGGATGGGCTACGACCCGCGCATCGGCAAACAATTCTTGGACGCCGGACTCGGCTTCGGCGGCTCATGCTTTCCCAAAGACGTAAAAGCATTGGCCTACATGGCTACGTTGCAAAGCCGCCACCCGCAGCTTTTGCAGACGGTGATGGAGATCAACGCCGACCAGCGCAAACTGTTGGTGAACAAACTGCGCGACTTGCTCGGCGATCTCGACGGCAAAGTGGTGGGGCTGGCAGGGCTGGCGTTCAAACCAAACACCGACGACATGCGCGAAGCGCCCTCCATTGAAATTGCCCGTATGTTGCAGATTGCCGGGGCCAAAGTGAAGGGCTACGATCCGGTCGCTATGCCCGCCGCCGGGCGCGTCATTCCCAACATCCAACTGGCCGAAGACCCCTACGAATTGGCCGACGGCTGCGATGCACTGCTGGTGATCACGGAATGGAACGAGTTCAAGCAACTCGACATGAAGCGCGTCAAGAATCGTATGCGCGGCGACGTAATCGTGGACGGGCGCAACATTTACGAACCCGAGCAAATGCGAAAATTCGGCTTCCGCTATCGCGGCGTCGGGCGCGGATACAACGGGGAATGATCGTCAACGGATGAAACGGATATAACGGATATTTTGATACATCCGTTTGCATCCGTTCCATCCGTTGACAAAAAAGGGAAATGAACAATAACGGCGTCTACAAAACACGGCTCAAGAACGGCCTGACGGTGCTGTTGAAAGAATCGCATACCACGCCGGTGACGACGTGGTGGGTCTCGTACCGCGTCGGCTCGCGCGACGAACACACGGGCATCACCGGCGCATCGCACTGGGTGGAGCATATGATGTTCAAAGGCACGCGGCGATTCCCGCCCGGCGTGTTGGACAAAGTGATCTCCCGTTGCGGCGGCCACTGGAATGCCTTTACGTCGCTCGACCGCACGATCTACTTTGAAACTTTGCCGTCCGGCAAAATTGACATCGGCTTGGAATTGGAAGCCGACCGCATGCGCCATTCCATCTTCTCGTCTAAGGAAGTGGAGTCCGAGCGCACGGTGATCATCTCCGAGCGGCAAGGATCGGAAAACGAACCGGAGTGGCGGTTGTACGAGCAGATGTTGGCGACGGCTTTTCACGTTCACCCCTACCGCCACGAAATTCTGGGCGACATGGCCGACCTGCAAACCATAACGCGCGATGATTTGTACGGGCATTACAAAACGTATTACGTTCCCAATAATGCGATAGCGGTTGCCGTGGGCGATTTCAAAACCAGAGACATGCTGGCGCGGATCAAGGAATTGTATGAAAAAATTCCGGGCGGAAGCGCGCCGCCGCGTTTGGCCCGGCCCGAACCGGAACAAAAAGGCGAGCGCCGCGTGATCGTGGAGGGCGATGACGAAACGCCGTATGTCGGCTTGGGCTTTCACGCCGTGTCCGCCACCGACCCGGATTTTTACGCGCTGGTGATTCTGGACAGCGTGTTGGCCGGGGCCAGCAGTATCGCCGGGCGCGGCGGCACGTCCAACAAATCATCCCGGTTGTACAAAGCGTTGGTCGAGAGCGAACTGGCGGCCGACATCTCTGGCGGCATCTTCCCGACCGTCGATCCCTACTTATACACAATCTTCGCCACCGTGCGTAACGGCCGCCAACCGGACGAGGTCGAAAAGGCGCTTGACGCCGAACTTGAGCGCGCGACGAATTCAAACATATCGGAAGTGGAACTGGCCAAAGCGATCAAGCAGGCGCGAGCCATGTTCGCCTTCGGCGCGGAGAGCGTGACCAATCAGGGCATGTGGCTCAGTTACGCCGAACTGTTTGATACGTATCAATGGTTTCAGCAATACCTTGACCGTTTGGCCGCCGTCACGGTTGACGACGTGCGCCGCGTAGCGCAGAAGATTTTGCGCCGGAGCAACCGCACGGTGGGGTGGTACGTTCAGAAACAATAAAGTATCAAATCCCAAATCCCAATTTCCAAATCCCAAAAAAGAAATGCGCAAGCTTGCGAACAAAAACAATCGGTTAGAGCGGATAAGCAAAAAACGCCAAACGTCCAAGGCGGCGAAAGCAAATCTGCCGGCGCTGGACGGTTCGGCCATGCCGGGCGCGGACGACACCACGCGAGTGGAATTGCCGAACGGCATTGTGGTCTTGACGCGCGAAAATTTTTCCAGCCCGTCGGTAGTGATTGACGGCGGCTTGCAAGTGGGCGCGCTCGACGAGCCGCGCGACAAAGCCGGGCTGGCGCGCTTCACTGCGGCCTGCCTCATGCGCGGCACCGAGCGGCGGGCATTCGGCGAAATCTACGAGCAGATCGAATCCATCGGCGCGAGATTCTCCGTCGGCGGCGGCACGCACACCACCGGGTTCGGCGGCAAGGCGTTGGCCGAAGATTTGGATTTTCTGCTCGGGGTGGCCGCCGACGCTCTGCGCCGCCCGATCTTTCCCGCGGAGCATGTGGAAAAATTGCGCGGCGAATTCTTGACCGACTTGTCTATCCGCGCGCACGACACCGGCGCGATGGCTTCGTTGACGTTCGACGAACTGCTTTACGAAGGCCACCCGTATGCGTTGAGCGAGGAGGGCTATCCTGAAACCGTGTCGGCCATCACCCGCGACGACATTGCGAATTTTCACCGGACGTATTACGGCCCCAAAGGAATGATTTTGGTCATCGTCGGCGCGGTGAAAGCGGAAGAGGCCGTAGTTCTGGCGCAAAAGCATTTCGGCGATTGGACGACTCAACGGCCCGAGCGGCCTCCCCTGCCGCCCGTGTCGCCTCTCCCCGAAATACGACAAAAGCGCGTTCACATCAACGGCAAGAGTCAATCGGATGTTTTTCTGGGGTGCGTAGGGCCAAAACGAAGCGAGCCGGATTACCTCGACGCGCGTCTGGCCAACAACATTTTTGGCGTGTTTGGCGTGATGGGCCGGTTGGGCGATTCGGTGCGCGAGCGGCAGGGGCTGGCCTATTACGCCGGCAGCCGTCTCACCGGCGGCTTGGGTCCTGGCCCGTGGGAAGTGATCGCCGGAGTCAACCCCAAGAACGTCGAACTGGCGATCAACTTAATCGTTAAAGAGATGGAGCGTCTGACCAAAAAGAAAGTGACCGCCGAGGAACTGGCCGACAATCAATCGCTCTTCATCGGCCAATTGCCTTTGCAGTTGGAGACCAACGAGGGAGTGGCCGGGATGTTGGACAGCATTGAGATGTACGGACTCGGCTTGGACTACTTGCGGCGTTACCCGTCGTTAATCAGCGCCATCACCGCCGACAGCGTGCGCGCGGCCGCGGCGAAATATCTTGACCCTGAAAGATATGCGTTAGCGGTAGCCGGGTCAATGAACAACGAAGAATGAGACAATGAACAATGACTATTGGCGCAAGCAACAGCGACAATAGCGCCAAACACTAACAGCGATACGCGATAGGCCATAAGCCATGATTGCCAGCGGCGTAGACATGATCGAGGTTTCCAGAATCGATGAGGCCATTCTCCGGCACGGAGACCGGTTCTTTCATCGATTCTTCACCCAGCAGGAACTGATCGATTCCAACGGGCGCACGCCGGCGCTGGCGGCGCGGTTCGCGGCCAAAGAGGCGGCGGCCAAGGCGCTCGGGTGCGGCATCGGCGACGTGGAGTGGAAGGAGATCGAGATCGTGCGCGGCGACCGGGGAGACCCCACATTGCGGCTGATTGGCAAGGCCGAAGCCCTGGCCGAACGATCCGGGTGGCGCGAGTGGTCGGTCAGCATCAGCCACACGCACGAACATGCAGTGGCGGTGGTGGTGGCGGTTAGCCGCTGAAGATCACTTGCCCTGTTTTTTCAAGGTCAACAAAACCCGCAACTCCTCAAGCAATTGCGCATCCTTGCGCCTGTTCAAAACACTCTTCGCCTTGATCAGCCCGTCCAGGCTGAGAACTTGACAAGGTTGCCCCCGCACTTGAAACACTTCGGCGTGAGCGGCTACTACATCGTAATCGCCCAGCCCATCAATAGCGGCCAACAAATCAAGTTCGCCCGCTTCGCTTTCGAGAGTGAAATTGGGATTCGCCCGCAGGGTTTCCAGATTGAAAAGAATTCCGGGGTTGGTTCGAATAGTTGGACGGAACGGCTCAAGAGCCTGCAACAGCCTTTTCAAATTCTCGTCGTCCCGCGCGTAGCAAAAATCAACATCTTGCGTGATATAACGCGCGCCCTGCAATACTGCCGCAAAGCCGCCGACGATAACGTACTTGACGTTGTGGCTGTTCAAAGCGTTGATCAGCGCTTCGGGGTTCATGCCGCCTCCTGTCTTTTCGCTTGCTGTGCCCACTCCAGCCACGCCAACGCTTTTAGAAACTGATCAAGGCGCTCGTCAGGCGAAAGCTCCAAATTGCGCTTCAACCCGGCCACGTCTATACCTGCTTCTTGGGCTTCGGCCAGCACACGTTCTGGATCATTTGGCAATAATTCCACCTTTATATTGTAGCCCGAAATCCTTGAACGACGAAACTCCAAACTCCACCGCGCGTTATATAATCACGCTATGCCCGCTCTCGATCAAGCCCGCCAGTGGTATTCCTCCGCCGACGCCGTCCACGACTTCAACCACATCCAGCGCGTCTATCGTTTGGCCGAGCGCATAGGGCGAGTCGAAGGGGCCGATCTTGAAATCCTGCGCGCCGCCGCGCTGCTGCACGATGCCGCCGACGCGCGCCCCGGCGGCGATTCGGATCGCCCCACCCATCACCTCACCTCTGCCGACTTTGCGCGCCGCGTATTGACCGCCGAGGGCTGGCCGGAAGGCGGCATAGACTCCGTTCTGCACTGCATCCGCGCGCACCGCTTTCGCGGCGCTGAAACGCCGGAAACACTCGAAGCAAAAATCCTGTTTGACGCCGACAAGCTGGACGTGCTGGGCGCAATCGGCGTGGCCCGCGCCTTTGCCTACGCCGCGCTGGCCGGTCAACCGCTCACCGGCGACCCGTCCGACTCCTTCAAAACCAAGTTTGAAAAAGAGTCCGGCGAACCGCACACGCCGTACCACGAGTTCCTTTTCAAACTCTCGCGGGTGCAGTTTCATACCGAAACAGCGCGGCAGATCGCCGCCGGGAGGAGGCGCTATATGGCGGAGTTTTTTGACAGGCTGGCGCTGGAAGAAAAGGGTGAGGCGTGAACACAGACACGAGTTAATTCATGGCTTGATTCTTTTCACCGCGAAGACGCAAAGGTCGCAAAGAAAAAACAGGAATCTTCGCGTTCTTCGCGCCCTTCGCGGTTAATTTCTTAAACCGTCTCGGCAACGACGATCATCCTCTCACTCTCGTCCGTCAACGGCGTCCCATCGTAATCGCCGTACAGGTGCGCCAACCGGAAGCCGGTTCGCTCCAACAGCAACCCCATCTCTGCCGGAAACGTATAGCGCAAGTCCAGCGGCGCGAGCGTGCGCCTCATCATTCCGTCGGCGGCAAGCGCGTCGTACTGCCAGACGATGTGCGCGATCTGCGACGCGCGGTCAATCCGGATCGCGCTGAATTGCTGAATAGTGAGATCGTGTTCGTCGTCGCGGAATGCCCGTTCCAGCGTGAGCGATTCGCTAGTGTCAACGTAGGCCGGCACGGGGTTGGTCAAATCAAGCGCGAGTTTGCCGCCCACGCCCAGGTGCTGACGGGCGCAATTCAATAGCGCGAGTTGCTCCGCCGTTGTGAGCAGGTGCATAAATGTGTTGAACGGGGCGATGACGAGTCGAATAGTCGGGTAGTCGGGTAGTCCGGTAGTCGGGTTGTTGCGTAGGAGCGGCTTGTAGCCGCGACGGGTGGGTAGTCGAGCAGTCAAGTCGAAGTTTGTCATGTCACCGAGGAGGAGAGTGGCGCGGGCGGCCACATCCGCATTGCGCGCCAACTTTGCCCGGCACAGCGCCAGCATCGCTTCGGAGTTGTCAATTCCAACAATGTTAATTCCGGCGCGGGCGATCTGCTGAGTGACTCGCCCTGTGCCACAGCCAAGTTCCAGCACCGCGCCGTTTGCCTCTTTCGCCAACCCGACCCAAAAATCCAGGTCTTCGACGAAGTCGGCGTTTTCAAGGTCGTAGAAACCGGATAGGGTTTCGTAAATATTCATCCGTTCCATCCGTTCAATCCGTTGACGGAATCTTTCCGCCCAAAAACTTCCTCGCCGCCTTCGTGTGCGCTTCCGCCACCCACAACTTGGGAAACTCTGCGCGCTCGACGGCTTGCGCTTCGCCCAACGGCA
>CAYYCF010000065.1:0-7320 GCA_964470235.1 uncultured Anaerolineales bacterium
CTAATCCGCCCGGAAGCGGATTCTTGATCCCGATCTTTTCTCTGCCTGCGCCCATCCAGCAGATCTAGGTAAAGCTCTTCGCCGCTCTTCCAAAAGCGAGGCGGGTTCGTTATGGTCGAGAGTCTACCACAATCGCAAGGTTGCACAAGCAACTCTCTCAACTTGAGTCATCGGCCGCAATACTCGGACACCACTTCATATAGCACCTGCGCGCCCCAACCCAATCCCTCTACCGGCGCGCGCTCGTCGTGTGCGTGAAACAATTCCATGAATTTGAAACCCGGCGGCATCTTCATCGGCGCAAACCCGTACGACGGCACGCCAAGCAGCGAGAGATACTTCGCGTCCGTCGCGCCTGTCATCATGTAAGGCACTACGTCCGCATCCGGCTCATGCCGCTTCAACGCCTTAGCCAGGGTCGCAAACAGCGCTGTGTTCTGCGAAGTTTCCAGCGGCGGCGAGTCCATCGTCACCTCGTATTCAAAGCGGCCAGGCTCGTCGCCGTCCAGCGCCTTCTTCAACTCCGCCAGAAAGGCTTCAGTGTCAAACCCGGGCAGGGTGCGGCCATCAATCGTCACTTCGGCCTGGCCTGGGATGACGTTGGTTTGGTAACCGGCTTTCAAACCGGTGGGCGTGGCCGTGTTGTGCAATATCGCATATAAGAATGGTTTGAGTTCGTGGTCTCCTATTTCGTCCATTGCATCCTGTGCGTGCGACGCCGATTTAATCGCATGTAATAATTCGCCAAACGATCCGCCCACCGCCTCACTGGCCGCATCCAAGAAACCGGCGGCGGTGTCCGTGAGATGATGCGGCAGACCGTTCGCCGTCAAGCGAGTGATCGCGCGCGCCAGATGGGCCACCGCGTTGTCGCCGTGCGGCATCGATCCGTGACCTGGCCGCCCCTTCGCGCGGACCTTCAACCAGCACGATCCTTTTTCCGCAGTCTGAATGGCATACAACTGTTTGCCGCCCAATTCCAGGTTGTAGCCGCCCGCTTCGGTCAGCCCAAATTCCGCTTTCAACAATTCGGGGTGATGTTTGACGAGCCACGACACGCCGTAGCCGTCTATGCCGCCGATCTCTTCGTCTGCCGTGGCCGCAAAGATCACGTCGCGCTTGAGCTTCGCCCCTTGCCGTTTAAGCAACAACATCACCATCAACTGCTGGGAGGCCGTCCCCTTCATGTCAACCGCGCCGCGCCCCCACACGCACCCGTCGGCGATCTCTCCCGCAAACGGCGGATGCGTCCACTGTTTCGGCTCGGCGGAAACCACGTCGGTGTGGCAGTAAAGCAGAAGCGGCGGCCCGTCGCCTGCGCCTTTCAACCGCGCAATCACGTTGCCGCGCCCCGGCGCGGACTCCAACACCACCGGCTCAAAGCCTTCGGCGCGCAGAACACCGGCGATGTAATTGGCGGCGAGCAATTCGTTGCCGGGCGGGTTGGTGGTATCGAGTCGAAGCAGGGCTTGCAGATGTCGAACAGTTTCGTCGGTGACGGCGGGCCAGATCGGAGTGGACAAGAGGAGTCTCCTGGGTTAAGAGTATACGCATTATAATCTCTCCCATGACCCTTGCATCCCCCGGCGATCTCGTTCAACTGACCGACCCCGACGGCAGATACTTTCATTTTCGTCTCGCGCCCGGCGGACGGCTCGAAACCCATCGCGGCATCTTCCAACACGACGACCTCATCGGCAAGCCTTACGGCGCCGAAGTGCGGTCGCATCTGGATCGCCCGTTTTATCTGCTTGCGCCCTCCACCGCCGATTTGATTCAGCAACTCAAACGCGTGTCGCAGATTCTGTTTCCGAAAGACATCGGGCTGATATTGATGAAACTCAACATTCACCCAGGCATGACGGTGGTGGAAGCGGGAACCGGAAGCGGCGGCCTGACCCTGGCGCTGGCGCAGGTCATCGGCCCGACCGGGCGCGTGATTTCTTACGACATACGGCAGGATATGCAGAACTTGGCGCGCCGCAATTTGGAACAAGTCGGCCTGGCCGATCAGGTCACATTCAAGATCAAAGATATCAAGGACGGCTTCGACGAAACGGATGTGGAAGCGCTCTTCCTCGACGTGCCGAACCCGTACGATTACACCGCGCAGGTCTATCGCGCCCTGCGCGGCGGCGGACATTTTGGTTGTCTCGTCCCCACCACTAATCAAGTTTCCGATTTGCTCATCTCGCTTCAGCGCGAGAAATTTGCCTTTCCCGAGGTGGCGGAGCTTTTACTGCGAAATTACAAAACCGTTCCGGCGCGGTTACGGCCTTTAGACAGAATGGTGGCGCACACGGGTTATTTGATTTTTGCCAGACCGGTGTTAGAGTATTCCCATGCGCCGACCTAAACGTCCCTCTCGCCGCCCGCCGGGCACGGGCATGTTTGGCCTGGCACGCGGCCCTCAGCGAAACTTGGGCGACCGCGCCCGCCAACTGCTCGACGAAGCCAACCGCCTCTTTGACTCCGGCCAGTTCGCGCCAGCCGCCGACATGCTGACGCAGTTGGCCGAAGGCGCAGAAGCGCACGGCATGCCGCGCCGCGCGGCCCAACTTCATTTGCGCGCCGGGCAAGCGTATATGAAATCGCGCAACGCCGTCGCCGCGGTGGGACATGCGCGCCAGGCGCTGGCGATCTTTGCCGGTGTCGGCATGGCCGGCCGAGTCGCCGTCGTTCTTCCGCGCCTCATCACCGAGCTACGCGCCGCCGGATTTCAGGCTGAAGCCGACTCGTTCGAGCGCGAAGCGAACGAAAAATTAGCCGCGCACGGGCTCGCGCTCGCCCGCCCTCAACCGGCTGCCGCGCCGCCCTCGACGCCGCGCACTCTCAACCAGCCGGCGAAATGCCCGCAATGCGGCGCGCAACTGCGCTGGCTGGATCGCGACGACGACGAAATGGAATGTGAATATTGCGGGACGATCGTCAGGGCGGAATGAAATTCATAGACTCATTGCGCGAGACTCTGGCCTCCCGCCAGCCGCGCGTCCGGCCAGAATGGGAAGCCCGCCCGGCGGCGGTGCTGGTGCCGTTGTATCAACATGACGGCGAATGGCACTTGCTCTTCACTCAGCGCACCGATACGGTGGACGAACACAAAGGGCAGGTATCGTTCCCCGGCGGAAGTGTTGATGCCGGTGACGGCGCGCCCGAAGACACCGCCCTGCGCGAATCGGAGGAAGAAATCGGTTTGCGCCGGAGCGACGTGACTGTGATTGGCCGGCTCGACGACCTGATCACGGTGACGCAGTGGCGCATCACGCCGGTAGTCGGCGTGTTTTCGTATCCGTACCACTTTGTGATCAGCCAGGAAGAATGTTCGGCGGTGTTCGGCGTTTCGCTCAAGTGGCTATCCGACCCGGCCAATTTGGAAACGCGCCTCCGCCCGCCACCCGCGAGCGGCCCGCCGCTCCCGGTGTATTACTACCGCGAATACGAAGGCCATGTCATTTGGGGCGCGACGGCGAGGATGGTGAGGATGTTGTTGGAAATCATAGGAACACAGATGAACACCGATGTTCACAGATAAACGCGGATAATAAATCTGTGTTTATCCGTTCAATCCGTGTTCATCTGTGTCCACGTTTTCTTTGCTCCGCATTTCCTCAAACGCCGCAATCGCCACTTCCAGCATTTGCGAATCCGGCTCGCGGGTGGTCAAGCGCTGCATCGCCAGGTTCGGCGCAACCAGCAGGCGCACGAACGGGTGGGAAATATAGCGCGCGGTGAACCGCAGGTATTCGTAAGCAATGGCGGCCAGCGCCGGAACCAGGACAATCCGCGAGAGCAAACGCCACACCAACGGCAGCGGGCCGAGCAGCGCAAAGATCAGAATCGATAACAGCACCACCACCAACAAAAACGCCGTGCCGCAACGCGGATGCTCCAGCGGATACCCGGCGACGGACTCGGGCGTGAGCGGCGCGCCGGCTTCGTAGGCGTTGATGGTCTTATGCTCCGCGCCGTGATAGCCGTACAGCCGTTTGATGTCCGGCATGAAGCCAATGGCCCAGATGTAGCCGACGATGAAGGCCAAGCGGATCAACCCTTCGGACAGATTCCCCACCCAACCCGCCGCGCCTTTGCCCAGGGCGGGAACGAAAAGGTAGTCCACCCCGGCGCCGGCGGCGGCGGGCGCGAGAAAAAAGAGACCGGCGGCAAACGCCAGTGAAACGGCGACCGTTCCCCACACAGCCGGGCCTTCGATTTTGATTTCCTCGCCGCCGGCCACACCCGCTGCGTACGTCAGACTTTGCATCCCCAGACCCAACGCATCCCACAATCCAAGAAGCCCGCGCAGAAACGGAATTTTGCTGAACCGCCCGCGGTACAAACTGCCGAGCGGTTGGGTGTGTATTTGAATAGCGCCTTTGGGATCGCGGACGGCCACGGCCATTGCTTTGGAGCCGCGCATCATCACGCCTTCGATCACGGCCTGCCCGCCATAAATTGGAAGTTTTTCAATCATTCAATCTCCATAGCTCGTATTATACCAATGCAGATCGCTATTACTCTTATGCTATACTCACCTCACCGCAACCCTTTTAGTCCGTCAGTGTTCTACCTATTGACAGGCGGGCTGATTCGGAACCCCGACGCTCAGTGAAATCCCCTGCCGCCGACGACCGCGCGCTGATCGAGCGCGCCAAAACCGACCCCGTAGCTTTCGGCGAATTGTACGAGCGCTACCTGGGAAAAATTTACAATTACGTTTATTACCGCACCGGCAACGCGCATGACGCGGAGGATTTGACGGCGCGCGTCTTTTTCCGGGCATTGCGGCGACTGCCCGAATACACCGACCGCGGCCTTCCTTTCTCAGCCTGGCTATACCGGATCGCTCACAACCTGGTAGCCAACTGGCACCGCGACCAGAGCCGCCGCAAGATCGTGCCGCTGGACGACACCATCGTCAACGGCATACAAAGCGAAGCGCCGGAATACGCCGCCGAGAGCAGTGAAGAGCGCGATCTTTTGTTGAGCATGATCCGCAGCCTTCCGGTAGAGCGACAGCAGTTGCTCATTCTCAAGTTCGTCGAGCAGATGTCGAACGCGGAGATCGGCGCAGTGATGAACCGGAGCGAGGGCGCGATCAAGAGTTTGTATCACCGCACGCTGGTCGGCTTGAGGTTTGATCTCGAACAGCGGGTGAGCGGGGAGGCGCGACCGACAAACGGAAATGGCGCGTAATTAACTTACGTTAAATAACAAGGCACAAGAATGAAAGACGCAAAAGAAGTAGAACTGGTTCATCTTCACGCGGAAGCGTTGAACGAGGGGCGCGACATTGGGCATACGCTGGCGGAGACTCTGCCGCAATCGTCAGGGATCGCCAGGCTTTTCGACGCGGCCGGCAAATTGAAAGCGGCATTAAGGCCGGTGGAGGCGGGGGCTAGTTTCGCCGTTGAACTGCGACAGCAGTTGATCCGGCATGCCCGCGCGCTGACGAGGCAGAGAGAAGAAGAACGTCAAGAGCGCATGATGTGGTTTGCGATTGGCGTGGGCAGCGTGGTATACGTCGTCGGCTTGTTTGTGGCCAGCGCCAGGTTTGCCTGGTGGCTGATCGGGATCGCCGGGTTTCTCATCGGCTGGCGCAGGCGGCCCGTGCTGGCCAAGGCGCACCACACAGCCCGTTAAGACAACGGATGAAACGGATTTGAACGGATATTTTTGTACTATCCGTTTTCATCCGCTGCATCCGTTGTCAAAAATCAAACCTCGGCCAGCCACTCCTCAAATTCGCGCGAATCCATCTTCGCCGTCGCGCGCCCCCAGCGTTCTACCGCCCAGCCCCAGAAGTCAAACTCAATCGTCGAAATATTGGCCTGAATGGCCGCCCACAGCGTCCAGCCCGCGTCCGACATGATCATGTTCAGCTTCATGCGGGCCAGCTTGTCGGGGTAGGCCTGGCCGAAATACGCCGCGCACATCTCGACAATGCGCGGCTCGTCGTATTGCTGCTCCTGGCAAGTGTTCCCCAACTCAAAACACGGATCGTTGTTGCCGCTGTATTCAAAGTCAATCAGCCGCAGTTGCTCGCCGTCGTCAATGTAATTCTCCGCCAGCAGGTCGTTGTTGCACGGCACGGTGGGCAGGGGGTGTTTGGCAAAGGCGGCTTCGATGCGCGCGACCAGCGGCATGTATTTGGGGTAGCCGTCGGGGATTGATGCTTTCTGCTCATCCGCGACCTTGAGGTAATACTCGGTCAGCCGGAACATATTGAAGTCGGTGAGGAAACGCGGCCCGGCGTGCAGTTTCTTGAGCGACCGCGCGATGCGCGCCGGCATGCCCGGCGCTTGCAGTTTGGCGATGTTCATCGTCTCGCCCTGAATGAACTCCAGCGCCATCACGTTTGCGTCCGGTAAGTAATGGACGACCTTCGCGCCGACTCCGGCCTCGGCGGCGGCTTGGGTGTTGTGATATTCATTCGCGCGATCCACGGCCAGCAGTTCGGTGGACGCGCCAGGAATGCGGACGACGTACGGCGTGCCGTCCACTTCCACGCGGTAATTCGTGTTCGTCAGTCCGCCGCTTAATGGCTGAAAGTTCACCTGCTTGCCGCGCCAGGCGGGGATACGGTCAATGACTTGCTCGATGGTGAGGGGCATGGGGGTTCCCTTTCGTGGCGGGTAGGGCCTTTCCAAAGTCAGAGATTGTGGGAAAGTGGCAGTGCTGTCAACGGATTTTTAGAGCGGATTGAACGGATTCCGCCGCGCAGCATCCGTTCAATCCGTTCCCGTAATCCGTTGACAGCGATTTTGAAAAAGCCCCGTCGTGGTGGGCGCCTTATTTGACAGAGAGAGGGCTTGAGATGTATGCTTTCGTCAATCAATAAACCAGTCCGTCTGGTTTACGCGCCCCCGACGACAAGGTAGCCAAGAGTGGCTGTCTTTCTCAGTAATGAGGATAGTCGGGGGTGTTTTACGCCTTCAACTTTTCTCCCTTCGGATCGTACAACACATCCGCCGCCACCTCGCCGCGAATCATTTCGCCAAAACATTCAACTTCCAGCGGTGTGCCTGCTTGGCTCAACTCTATCGGCAGATAGACGTAGCCGATACTCTTGTTCACGGTGAAGCCGTAACCCCCGCTGCGCAGCCGCCCGACGATCCTGCCATTGGCATACACCGCCTCACCGCCGTACAGCACGGCGTCGGCGGGCAGGGTCACGGTGCAAAGCTTGCGTTTGATCCCCTCAGCTTTCATCTTCACCAACGCATCGCGGCCGATGAAGTCACCCTTCGATAACTTCACGCAGAATCCCAGCCCGGCCTCATACGGATTTTCCGTGGGCGTGATGTCGCCGCTCCAATAGCG
>CAYYCF010000065.1:7420-9044 GCA_964470235.1 uncultured Anaerolineales bacterium
CGCGGAAATGATCGTCGGCCAAGCGGGTGAGGGTCAGGTCGCTTTCGATGCCGCCGCGCGGGTTGAGAAACTGGGTGTAGATCACACTGCCGACCGGCTTATCAACATCGCTGTCGCTCAGCCGTTGCATCAGCGCCAATGCGCCTCCTGAGCCTGTCGAAGGACCGCGTACGTCAATCTTTCCAAACGAAGTCATGTCGAATAATGCGGCGCGTTCGCGCGCGGCCTTGTGTTCTTCGCCCACTTGCTTGAAGTACGGCGGGCGGCCCCAACCCCACTGGCCTTGTTCCGCGCCCATGCGCCGCGACGGTTGACCCGGATCAAAATAATTCACGCGCTCCCAGCCGTTCTTCTCGCCGAAGGCCGCGCCCAGCGCTTCCAGCCGCGAGTGCAGCGGGCTGAGCCGCAAACCGCGCACGGTTTCGTTTTCGTCGTGCGGGTAGCGCAGAACGTAGTAAAACTTATACGCTTCGCGGGCGCGCGCGGTCGCGATACTGCGATCTTTGTAGATCGGCCCGAAGCGGCGCACGTTCAACTCACTCACGTCGTACGGCGGCTCGCCGTTGACGATCCATTCGGAGATGATTTGCCCGATGGCCGCGCCGGCGCCAAAGCCCGTGTGCGAGAGTCCGCACGCGGCGAAGTAACCCGGCACGCCCGGCACCGGCCCCAACAGCGGGCGGCTGTCGGGCGTGATCGCTTCCGGGCCGTTGACGATGTGCATGATTTCTGCTCTTGCCAGAATGGGGATGCGGCGGATCGCGCCTTCCATAATCGGCTCGAACAAATCCCAATCCGCCGAGAACAACTGCTGAGTGAAATCCCACGGCACACCGTCTTCTGCCCACGCCTTTGGTTCGACCTCGAACCCGCCGACGAGGTACCCGCCCACTTCCTCGCGCAGGTAAAACAGGTTGTATTGATCGCGCAGGCACGGCGTGTTGTGCGGCAGTTCGCCGCCGGGAATCGGTTTGGTGGCCAGGTGCTGATGGATGAGCGGCGTCATCGGCAAGTTGACTCCGACCATTTCCCCGACCTGCCGCCCCCACATGCCCGCCGCGTTGACCACGATTTCGGTTTTGATCCGGCCTTGTTCGGTGTTCACCGCTACCACATCGCCGCGCGGCCCGCGCTCGATGCCGGTGACGCGCGCGCCGGTGAGGATCGTCACGCCCAGCGCCTTCGCCCGCCGCGCGATCTCCATCGTGATGTCGCTCGGGTTCACGTGGCCGTCGCCGGGAATGTGCAGCGCGCCGTACAGATCGTCGCCGCTCATGTGCGGGAAAATTTTCAGCGCTTCGTCCGCCGAGATCATTTCGACGTTCATGCCCAATGCCTTGGCCTGGCTGATCTGCCGTTGCAGGAATTTGAAATGATCCTTGCTCGCCGCCACGCGCAAACTGCCGACCTCGTGCCACCCGGCCGCGCCGCCGGTTTCGGCGGTCAACTGCCGGTAATGCTCCACGCTGTAGATTCGCATCCGCATCAGAGTCGGCGAGGTGTGGAATTGAGTCACCATTCCGGCGGCGTGCCACGTCGAGCCGCTGGTCAGTTCGCCTTTGTCGAGCAGGATCACGTCCGTCCGCCCCATCTGCGCGAGATGGAGGGCGATGCTGCATCCGGC
>CAYYCF010000065.1:9144-10677 GCA_964470235.1 uncultured Anaerolineales bacterium
CCTGCCGCCGCTTCGCGTTTTCGCCGCCGCTCGGCGCGGGCATCGGCGTTGGAAGAACCGGCGGCGGGCGCTTGCCGTTTCCAACTCGCCGGTGGAATGGAATCTCCCGCCACAATATTTTTGAAGCGCGCCCGCACGCGCGCGTCCACGTCCGGCGAGAACACCGCCGGGTTGTCGCGGGTGAGGATGTCGCGCACGCGCTGCAGGGCGCGCGTCGAGGCATCCATCGCCCCCTTTTCTTGCCACAGCCCGCGCGGGTCGCGGTCGGCAATATCCGGCAGGAGAGCCGTGTCCTTCATGCGCTCCACGGTGTGCCACTGGTCGGCGAACATGCCCTGCGGCCCCACCTCGGCGATGAGATCGAGGGCCAGGTTTTCTTCGCTGAACTCCATGCCGCGTTGGATGCGCTTGAGCATTTGCGCGATTTCGTGATCGATCATCGCTTTGGCGAAATCAAACGACATCAGCGCGTCGAGCAGGCCGCTGACGTTGAACATATCCGCGCCGCCGAGCAGACCGGCCACGCTCGACATGCCCGTTTCGTAACCGGCCTGCGCGTCTACCAGTTTGGAGTTGGTCAACCCAATGTAGCCGCCCGAGGGCAGGTTGTAATAGCGAGCCATCTGCGAGCAGGCCATGTGCAGGATGCCGGTCTCGATGGCGCCCGGGGCGTACGCGCCCGTTCGCATGTCGGCCACCGTCGGCAGAGTGGCGTAGATCGTCGGCGTGCCTGGATGAATCATCTGCGTCAATATGGCTTCGGCCAGAAATTCGGCGTTGCATTGCGCCAGTGTGCCAACCAGTGTCAACGGCGACGTGAGACCGGCATTGGGGACGATGGTGGCGTAGCTCGGAAGCCGACGCTCGGCGGCGAAGATGAGCATTTCGGTCGAGTCGAAGTCCATCGTCAACGGCGACACGACCGGGCAGTAGTGCAGCGTGAAGAAGGGGCGTTCTTTGAAGGCGGCTTCGCTTCCGGCAATGACCGCGCCCAGTTCCAGCACTTGCTCGAAGTCTTCCGGGCTGGGCGTGTTGCCACGAATCGGTTTGGCGCAGTTTTTCAGCGCCGGATAAAAGCGGGAGAGCGTGAACTGGCCTGGCGGGGCGTCTTCGGCCAGGGTCGAGATCGAGAACACATCGAAGGCCGGCAGTTCGTTGAAGAGGTGCGCGATGCGGGCGATGTCGTCCGAGGTCGCCCGCCGCTCATGCCCCGTTTCGGGATCAATGATGTTCGGCGCGGAACTGCCAGTGATGATGACCGGCCGGTCGTCGGGCAGGGTGCAATCGTACTTCGGGTCGCGGGCGAAGAAGGTGAACTTGGGCGGCAGGAAGGCGCGGAATTCTTCGACCACCGCGCGCGGGAATGTTACGCGCAGTGTTTCTGAGTCAACGTGGCATCCGTGTTTTTCAAACAACGCACGCGCTTTGGGGTTGCGCACCAACAGGCCGACATCCTCTAAAATCTCCAACGACGCCTCGTGCACGCGCTGTACTTGTTCCGGCGTAAGAAGTTCGGAATACTTCATCATCAAA